>JAZFRV010000246.1:0-2350 GCA_036445875.1 Anaerolineales bacterium | reverse complement strand
GCAGTACAATGGCATCTTTCTCCGCCTGCTCCAGGAGGGTTTGATTGACCTGGAAAGGCGGGAAAACCTCTTTCCGGCGAGCTGCTTCTTGATCCTGCCCCATGCTGACCCAGGTGTCGGTGTAAATGACCTGGGCTCCAGCCACCGCTTGTTGGGGATCGTTCAGCTGATAAATGGAACTTCCGCTTTCCCCTGCAAATTTCTCACCCAGGGTGACTGCATCCGGATCGATGCCATATCCCTCAGGATACCCGATTGTAAAATCAGCGCCCAGTTTGGCGCAGATGTGCATCAGTGAAACTGCAACGTTATTGCCATCGCCAATGTAGGTGACTTTGAGTCCTTTCAGGGAGCCAAAATTTTCCTGGATGGTTAGCGCATCCGCAGCCGCCTGGCAGGGGTGGTTGTAGTCGCTCAAACCATTAATAACCGGGATCTCTGACCATTTGGCCAATTCCAGGACATGCTCATGATCAAATACTCGTGCCATCACAACATCTACATACCCGGACAGGACCCGGGCGACGTCTGCAATGGATTCCCGTTTGCCGAGACCAATCTCAGCCGGGGATAGGTACAGTGCATCTCCCCCGAGGTGGCGCATGGCCATATCAAAAGATACCCGGGTCCGTAAACTGGGTTTTTGGAAAACCATCGCCAGGACTTTGTCCTTGAAAATGGGTTGATTTCCGTTCTTTTTCCATTCAGTTTTTAGTTCAACTGCAGTATCCAGGATGGATTGCAGATCCTCTGCCGGGAGGTCTGCCACAGCTAAATAGTCTTTCATTATTCACTCCTGTGATTGGTTTACAGCTTGTATTGAAGTATAACATGAGTGATATTATTCAAACTTGGTGAAGGGTATTGATGACCTAATAATTGCAAAACGACTTAAAGTCTTGTATGATAGAAGATACAGCACCTTTAGCAACCTCCCAGGTTGTTAAAAACATTCTGTCTCACCGACAGGATTGAACCTTCAGGACCTCGGAGATCTGTCCCCTGGAGTTTGAAGCGGTTTGGATTCTTTAATATCGCTTTTGAAAAGATTTAAGATAACTCTTAAGAACTTTATTGAATAAGAACCACAGGAAATCATCAGAGTTGAGTTCCAGGTGGAGGATTGTTATGGCTGCGAAAATATTGATTGTGGATGATGATGCCGGTGTGCGGGAATCCCTGGAAGAACTGCTGCGTTTGGAGGATTACCAGGCAGATTCAACTGGTTCCGGTGAGGATGCATTAGAGGCCCTCTCCCAAGGTTTTGACCTGGTGCTTCTGGATATTAAGATGCCCGGTATTGGTGGGGTGGAAGTGATGCATGAGATCCGGAAATATCATCCGAATACACGGATTATCATCATTACCGGGTATGGATCACTGGAATCGGCCATTGATGCCATCCGCAGCGGAGCGCAGGATTATATGCTGAAACCCTATACTGCTGACGATATTCTGTTGAGTATTAGCAAGGCTCTATCTGAAAAAGAATCCCGGGCCAGAAAGGAAATCCTCATAGAACAGTTGGAATCTTCCCTGGATCAGCTCAAGGATGTGGAAGGCATTCGCACCGAGGAGCTGCCGGCCCGGAGAGTGGTGAACCTGCCCCGGGGCATTACCGTGGACCTGGAAAGGCGGGAGATGTGGCGGGGTGCGGACCGGGTCCGGCTGACACCCACAGAGAGCAAGTTGCTGAGTATTTTCCTTGAAAACCGGGGGCGGGTGATGAACCACCAGGAGATTGTTTTCCTGGTACAGGGTTTTGAAATCTCAGAATGGGAAGCCCCGGAAGTATTACGACCGATGATCAGCCGGCTGCGAAAAAAATTGGCGCTCTTTCCGGGAGTGGAAGAGTGGGTCAGCAATGTGCGCGGGACCGGCTACCTGTTTGATCCATCTTAAAAGGATAAATATTGCTTAAACAAAAAAAACCTTCCTCGTTTCGGGGAAGGTTTTTTGATACTGGTGCAAAAGAGCGGGTGACGGGATTCGAACCCGTGGATGTCAGCTTGGGAAGCTGATGCCTTACCACTTGGCCACACCCGCATTTTTTTAGCCTTTTCTCTCGACAAATTGCCAAGAAGAATTGAGGTTGTGCGCTTAGAAAGATAAATAAGCTAATGCCATAAACTAAGCTGGGAGATTATATCAAAGAGGAGTTTATCAGTCAAACCCGGAAGCCCTGACCTAATCAGGAAAATCCAGCCAGCACTGTTCTGTCACCCACAGCAAACCGTCAGACCAATCAACCTCTTGAAAATAGAGCAGAAAACTTGTGGCGGTTGATGCCCCGGTATCAGCATTAATATACCGGATGGTGTGGGTCAGAGACTCAACCCCCGGCCAGAAG
>JAZFRV010000245.1:0-6018 GCA_036445875.1 Anaerolineales bacterium | reverse complement strand
CGGGTGGGAATCGAACCCACATGGTTTGCACAGGGGGATTTTAAGTCCCCTGCGTCTGCCAATTCCGCCACCGCCCCAGACTCTGCTGTGGTCTTAATTGTACACCGCATGCGGGGTAGGTCAAGGTTAAATTATCTGGATTTGATCAAAAAAGGATATTTGCCAGGTGGGGTCTATATTCCTGTGTAAGAGGATGATCATCTCCCAGTAACTCAAATAAACCCAGGAACAGGTTTTTTGGGAAGCTTCCCCGATATGATTTATCTTTCCGGAGAATCCCTAACAATCCATCCATCGCTGCGGGAATATTCCCGAGACTAATTAATTTAACTGCCCGGAGATAGACTGCGTCCAGCGAGTTTCCTGGATCAGCTCCTTGATCGGGAAGTACACATAGGACTTCAACAAGCGGTTGAAGTTTCTCAGCCTGTTGGAATTCAGGGCTTGATGGGAATTGTTCCAGGATAAATTTTGCTTCCTGGTATTCTCTCTGCCAAATCAGACTTTTAGCCAGAAGTAAGTTTGCTTTTGGATGATCCGGATCATCCTCTAGGATTTCACGACTGAGCTCTTCAACTTCCTGGAATTCTTCGGATTGGAATAAACTAGCAGCCTTCTCAATTAATAGGTTTTCAGGTCCCGGTATTATTTCCTTGACAAAATCGATTACCTGCATATTGGTTTTTACTCCGACGATTTGACGGGTGATAAAACCATTTTCAAAAGTTTTTAATGTAGGTACGGTGTGAACCTGGTAACGCTGAGCAAGCTGTACATTTCGGTCCACATCCACCTTTGCTAATCGAAATCGGCCACTATTTTCATTGGCTAGAGTCTCAAGCAGGGGATTGGTTCTCTGGCAAGCATCAGACCAGTGTGCCCAAAAATCAACCAGGACTGGTACCGTTTCAGAATAAACCAGTACCTGGAATTCAAAATTTGTTTCATCAACTGTCACAATATCAGGATTATTCATCTTCTGCGATCATTCCCGGTTGTTCGACTTCTATTACGTCTCCATGATGATTGATTATCACCTTAAAACCGGTCATACCCATATATGTCCTTACTTCTTCAGGATATCCTGTTTCTAGCAATTGATCAAATTGTTTGTCAATATTTTTCAGCTGTTCAATATAAATTGCCCGGGAGAATATATCATCTTGTCCAAGCATTTTTAGCGCCTGTTCACTGAGAATTTCTTCATGTCCTTCTATCAAATCCCGAAATCTGTTGAGCACCTGGCGGTCGACCTGTTCTGATGGAATATGTCTTTTAAAACCATCATCATCTACAACGTAGCAGGATTCTGCGCCCACAAGAGTAGTTTCAACCATCTGGTCATTGTCATCATACACTAAACCGGTAAAAAGTGGTTTCTTGGCCATTGATAATCCGTGTATTCCTTCATTGAATTGATCATCTAATCTATTTTTGGGTTTATTTTATGATGATCTGAACTGATAAACAATAAGATTCGTGTTAGAGATTTAATTTCTGGAAGGAAAAGAGACCTTGAATCCGGGCAGATTTTCTTTTTATTACAAGAAAAAGGTCGTGAGATTAATGGATAACTGGTCTTATTCCATTACCTCTACATGAGTGCCGGCGACATTGTAAGTATATTGTTCGGTGTGAGGCACATCGGGTAAGGTCCATCTATAGAGCCATTTGGATGCCTTGGAGGGTAGGTTGATACAACCATGACTGCGAGCTTTCCCGAAATCATTGTGCCAGTACGTTCCATGAAAAGCAATCCCGCTCTCTGTGATGTATATAATCCAGGGAACACCCGGAAGATCGTATCCATTATATGCCAGGTTTCCTGCAGCCATGTGCCGGGAAGGGCGTTTATAGTTAGTAATGTGATGTCCCAGGGGGGTAATGTATTTGCCAGTGCTGAAATCCGCTCCAGTGGCAGCCTTCACCATAAAAACAGGTTTATTGTATTCATAAGCGATTACGGTTTGGATACCGGTTCGAACTTCAATTCTTTTTGCAATACTGGGCACATCCGGGGATAAAGTGGATAGTTCTCCAGCAGGAATGATCCGGAGATGGGCAGCAGGAACATAATAATCAAGATCCCATTTATCTTCCAGGATATGGTAATAGGGAATGCCATCAGTTCCATCGACCACACCTTTAATCCAGTGAGTGGTTTCGTAATAAAAACGGTAAGCCACATGATACCGTTCACCGGGAGTCCACAGGGCATCCGTGTAGGGAACGGTTACTTCCGCCAGGACACCTTGAGAGTGGAGATCATAATAAACCGGATTTAAATCCGTTCGGACAGGCTGGATTCCTCCGGAATGGGCATAACCTTCTGTTCCAACTTTGTACCAGATGCGGTTGTGAGATTGATTGTCCTTGGCCAGGACAACATTAGTAATCGGGAAGACCGCATCCTTCCAATGGATACGTACTCGTTCACTGTCCTGAGTAGGTTTTTTGTAGGTTGAGATATTTTCGTAGATTACTCTCCCCTGTTGAGCCTGGTACAGATCTGCCAGGGGGCTGAGATGGGGACCAAATAAACCCACAAGGCCCAACCCGCTCAGGTTTATGAAATCTCTCCTGGTGAACTTTTTTTGTTTTTCCATAGCATCGTTAGTAATGGACATTAATCAGAGTTCCAACGCTGGACCAATTAAATAACCATTGAGCCTCAGATGTCTTCATATTTACACATCCGTGGCTCATTGGAGTTCCAAAATTATTATGCCAATAGGTACCATGAATGCCATATCCATTATAAAAATACATCGTGTAGGGAACATTCGGCAGGTAGTATCCGGGACCACTCATCAAGGTGGCCACATATTTAACATAAACCCGGAATCGCCCGGTAATGGTTGGTGTACCAGAAAGCCCAGTGGAAACAACGAAGGTTTTTATCTTCTTATCCCCATCGTAGGCTGATACCCTTTGCGTAGATAAATTGATATCTATCCAACGCTCATCCGGATAAACTCCGGATGGCAGAATGGACTTAATATTAGTCGGGGAAGTATTTGGTTTTTTGGTCGGTTTTGGTGTTGGTGTGATGGTTGGTGTTGGTGTTGCAGTTGGCGTTGGTGTTGCAGTCGGCGTAGCGGTTGGTGTGGGGGTAAAGGTGACTTTCTGCACATTTTCTTGAGCAGACAAGGTGGTTTGGGGTGTAGTCTGTAGATTCGGAAACGCAAAGGAAAAATTAGGTGTCCAAAGCCAAATAAGGACCACAACTACTGCAATTAATCCGATGGTTGACCAGGGCAATAGGGAAGGAGAGTGGGTCAGAAGTGCTTCCTTGGCAACAGAGATCGGCAGACGGACTTTCTGCTTCGGCTGAGGTTTAGCTGATGATCTGAAGCGTTGGATTGCCCAGCGCATTCCTTTTTTTGCTTGTTTGCTGGAAGGGTTAATTTCAAGGGCTTTTTTCAGGTAAACAATGCTTGCTTCCGGGGAGGAGACCGACGCCAAATACAACCAGGGTTCTTCAAAATCAGGAGCAAGTTTCACAGCCTTAAAAGCCAATCGGCGCGCACGTTGAAGTTCACCCTGGTTAAGTGCGTCCTTGGCCTGATCAAGTACTTTGAAAGCAGATTCTGGCAACGATGAATTCATAAATTACTCAGGTGAAATCTCTTCCCGATTTAAATAACACATGATACCTGCTGTTATTCCTCTGGCTACAAGGGCTGGATTTTGGGTTAATAACTCCCGATCTTGATTCATATATCCGGTTTCAATAATAACGGACGTTGTGTTTGGATCCACTTCACTGAATGCGTGGTAGCTGGTCATATCGGGTGTAACCCTGTGGTCATATCTTAATCCTGTAATGTCTCCGTACCTGTTATCCATACAAGCCATCAAGCGAGCTGCTTGTTCTGGTCGTTTATTATCTACTGCTTCAGCTATCTTAAATCCCGTGCCCAGTTCTGGTATATATTCACATGTATCCGCGTGGATAGAAATCAGGGCATCTCCTTGATACCCCTCAAGATGTTCGTCAAATTCCTTGAGAAGATCAATTTCTAACCCTTCAGCTTGAAGATACTGACGGGTTAAATCAGCTACAGTATAATTGATATCAACCTCCCGGTAACCTCCCAGGCTCTCCGAGCAAATAGCTCCCACGTCATGTCCCCAATGCCCTACAACCAGGCCCACACGAAGAGTTACGCGGGGAGTCTCAGAATCATAACTCTCCCCATTATTTTGGCCAGATTGAAAGAGGGGGAATCTAAGCCCGATGCCAGTTACCGGCAGGGCTGTAAAAAGAGTAGCAGAGAGGGCAGCAGCCAAAGTGACGTTTAAAATCCCTTTGAGGGTTTTTGCCAACAGTCTAGACTGTGGCTGCGTTCCATTGGGATCGTTTTTTTGTATCATTCCGTTATAATACTGATAAAAAAATGCCCCGGAATTTTATTCTATTTTACCTCATTTTTCGTATAGAGACAAAATGCCAAGATTTCCAGAGCTTAATAAACATTACAAAATACACACTTTCTGGTAATGATATCTGTTTAATCGGAAAGAATCGATTAAACAGATATCAATTCTAAGCGAAGTTTTTCACCAGAATATGAGTTTTCTTTAGGGAAAGTCCTATTACTATTTTTTAAGTGCAAGAATATGACCACTAAATTGTCTCGGGATGAACAAAACCTCTTACTTACTACTGCTCGAAATGCTATTCAGGGGGAACTGGATCAGGAAAAAAGAGTAGCACTCGCGCTGGATGATTATCCAGCAATCCTTCAGGAAAAAGGGGCGTGTTTTATTACAATTAAGAAGAAAGAAGTGTTAAGGGGTTGTGTTGGTTCCATTGAAGCAATTCAGCCCTTGATTGAAGATGTGAGAAGCAGGGCGGTAGCGGCAGCATTTCGAGATCCCCGGTTTCCGCCGCTTGAATATCCTGAGCTGCAAGAAATTACTATTGAGATATCCCGATTAACTCCACCCAGCAGGTTGATTTACAAAAACCCAGAGGATTTAATCGATCAACTACGCCCCGGGATTGATGGTGTCATCTTAGGTTATCTAGACCATCGAGCGACATTCTTGCCCCAGGTTTGGGAGCAGCTTCCAGACCCTGAATTTTTTTTAAATCGTTTATGTTTAAAGATGGGGTTGGATAAATCAATCTGGAGAACAGCCAGCTTAAAGGTTGAGACTTACCAGGTTGAAAAGTTCCAGGAATAGGTTTAAGTTAACTTGATGATTTCTTTTTCTGATCCGTGAATGAACCTGGTTTTATCCCCCGGGAAATCAATTCTAGTCATATCCTGGTCACGGAGAATTTTCCTTCCCCGGAATGAAATGGTCACGGGCCAAGGAAACGGATATTCTCCCTCAATTAAGATTTCTCTTTCATTTAAGAACTGGATGCCGACTAGTTCCAGGAAAAACCCAATTGGAACCAAGCCTTCCAGGGCATTTTTGCGACCAAGACCCTTTCCACTCTGAGCATCGTAGGCGGAAAAAAAACACCCGGACTCATCCAGGTTAATTAAAATGACATTCATGATTTTAGAGAATAATTCGGCTGCCAATAGTCGTTTATTGTAATGAACTAAACTTCTGCCAATTAACAAATTCCAGGGCAATTGAATGGCTGCACTCCCCAGATCTGGGATGGATCTAATTCCATAATTTGACCAGAAACCATCCTTATTTGTGAGGGTATTCTTGATTAATGAGTCAACCTTTTGTGTGTCCAGTGTTTTTCCCCATAAGGGCAAAATATGAAAGATATCTTCTCGGGCGGTTGTGGGGCTGTAAATGTTCAGACGGAAATCAACACCCAGGTTCTCCACAAAGACATAATCCAACTGTTGATATATACATTCACTAACTGCCCAGCCTCGGTTCTCTCCCCAGCGGAATTGGGAGGTAGAGATCTTTTCGATGCGGTAATTTCCTTTCCAATCTTGACCATGCAGCGTTATTTTAATATCTTGGTGTGAACCCTGCCCTGATTTATCTTCAATTAACAAACCAAGCCTGGTGGGTTGGGGGAATTTTTCC
>JAZFRV010000244.1:0-10067 GCA_036445875.1 Anaerolineales bacterium | reverse complement strand
CCCGCTACTAAAAACAGGCGCTCTCAGGAGCGCCTGTTTGTTCTAAATAACATCTCTAATTACTTCACTAAATGAGATCTCAAGGATAAATCATCCCTGAAAATTAATCCTGAGATTGGGTAGACCTTCGCGGTCCCACCTACTTCGGGAAATTCTATTAAGAAAATATCGCCCAAATCCAGGAGTATTCTATAATAGGGTTTGAAGGAAGTCGATCATGGATTACAGTTTATGAGGAGTCGATATTGAAAATTCAGATCTATACCATGCAGTCGGTTGATGAAGCACTTCAAGTTGTCTCCCTGGGTGTAGACCATCTGGGTATTACACCCAGCAATATCGGTCTTCCGGGTGAAATTAATTTTTCGACTGCCAGAGAAATTATAGAAGTAATCGATAATGCTGCGGTGTGTGTTGCCCTGACAGTGGAGACGGATATGCAGGAGATAGTAACAATGATCCAGGCTGTCAAGCCGGATATTTTACATCTTTGTGGTCTGGAAAATTCCTTTCCCCCTCACGACGTTCGGAAGCTGCGGGATTTGATCCCGGATCAGCCGATTATGCAGGCAGTCTCTGTAGCCGGCATGGATGCCATTGATGTGGCTCTATCCTACCAGGATGTGGCGGATTATCTCATCCTGGATACCCAGGCTGCTGATATCGCTGGCATTGGTGCATCGGGTGAGGTCCATGATTGGAATGTCAGCCGCAAGATCGTCGATGAACTCGAGATCCCGGTGATATTGGCTGGGGGATTATCTCCTGAAAATGTTGCAGAAGCAATCAAGATTGTTAAGCCCTGGGCAGTGGATTCTCTCACCCATACCAATCATTTCCTCCCCGGAGGTGGTTTCCACAAAGATCTTGAGAAAATTCGACAATTTGTTAAAGCAGCAAAAGCTGATTCGACCCCATGCTAAAATCCCGTGTACTTGTCCTGGGTGATGCCAATGTTGACCTGGTGATTCCACTGGAAGATCGATCCCCGGGGGATGATTTACCCAGGGATTCAGCCCTGGAATTACATGGAGGTGGAACTGCCGCGAATGTGGCAGTTGGACTGGCGCGCCTGGAAGACCAGGTCGCATTTATTGGAACAGTGGGTGATGACGGTTACGGCCGCTGGGTGATGAGTGATTTTGGAGATGAAGGTGTCAATCTTGAGCATACCAGTATTGTCCAGGATGTTTATACCTCAATGGTGCTGGCCCTCATCTATCCTGATGGCGAACGAGGTATCTATGTCTGGCCGGATCAAGGCGGAGCTCACACAAAACTCCATCCAGATTCCATCCGGTCGGCAATATTTAATGGAACGACCTGGCTGCACACCACAGGTTTGTGTTTAAGGGAAGAACCGGTCAGGACTGCCCAGCTAAAAGCCATGGATTTGGCTCAACAGGCCGGACTAGTTGTCTCGCTTGACCTCAATCTGCGCCTTGAGTCTTGGGGAATGGATCGTGATTTACAAAAGATCTTTGAGCAGGCAATTGAGCTTTCCGATATTGTCTTCGGCAACGGTGTTGAGGAGATCATTCCCTATTCTGGTGAGACCTCAGTTCAAGCTGGAGCGGAGGCCCTCTCTTCCGGGAAAAGGATTGTGATTGCCCGCCTGGGCGCAAACGGTGCGCTGGTGGTAGCTCCCGGAGAATCATTTACCAGCCCGGCTTTCCAGGTTGAGATTGTGGATTCCCTCGGAGCCGGGGATGCCTATAATAGCGGTTTTATTTCCGCCAGACTGGGTGGAGAAGAACTACCAGAGGCTGCCAGGTGGGGTAATGCCGCAGCTGCCCTGAAGATCGGAAAAACAGGGGCGCGGGGATTACCAACCCGCCAGGAGCTCTTGGCTTTGCTGGCCGAATGAGTTCATAATAAATTAGATCGTATCATTCCTGTTTTGGATTAAACCAATGAACGATAAATCAACCCCGGTCTGACAGGATGGATTATTATATAAGAAAAAATGAACCATTTATCAAGTAAGATATTCTGCCATATTTATGTCAAGGATTATGAAAGTCTAACAACCGATCTTAATGATCGAATCTAACTATACTTTGTAAGATAATAATAATTTATGATCTGAGAATAAAAGGATGATTGAATATGAATTGGTCTACAGAAAAGATTCCTGATCTGACCGGGAAAGTGATTGTCATCACGGGAGCAAACAGCGGTATTGGTTTCGAAGCCGCCAAAGAATTTGCTCGCAAGGGTGCCCGGATCATCCTGGCCAGCCGCAATAAAAACAAAGCAGAGGCTGCTTTATCGCAAATCCAAACTGAAATTCCCGGTTCTCAAGCAGAGATTCTTCAGCTTGATCTGGCTAACTTAAGATCCGTTCAGCAGTTTGCAGACAGCTTCAAAAAGAAGTATGATCGCCTGGATATATTGTTGAATAATGCAGGGATTATGATGGTGCCTTATGGAAAAACCAAGGATGGTTTTGAGAAACAATTTGGAACTAATCATCTTGGTCACTTTGCGCTGACCGGTCTGTTGATTGATTTACTGCTTAAAACACCCGGGTCTCGTGTGGTAAATATAAGCAGTAACGCGCACCAATTTGGCGAGATGAATTTTTCCAATATGATGAATGAAGACGGGGAAGGGTATTCATCACAAAAAGCATACGGCCGCTCTAAATTAGCCAATCTGCTTTTCACATACGGCCTGCAGCGCCGGTTTAATGCATTAGAAGTTGATACGATCGCCCTGGCTGCTCATCCGGGAATTTCAAATACTAATATAGCGGCACATATCTTTAAACGATGGCGATTAAGGATATTACAACCATTGATGGGATTGATGCTCCAAAGTGCAGCGATGGGAGCTTTACCCGGCATCCGGGCTGCGGTTGATCCACAGGTTAAAGGGGGGGAGTATTTTGGGCCGGATGGATCTAGAGAACGATCCGGATACCCGGTTGTTGTTTTATCAAATGAATCCTCATATAACCTGGAAAATGCTCTTCAGTTGTGGGAAATATCTGAGAAGTTAACAGGAGTTAGTTACCTGAATTAGTTGATCAGAACAGGCCAAGAACCTGCTGCAATAATATCAGAAACCGCCAACAGATGTTGTTGTGCGGTTTCTGATATTAACTTCTAGAAATGACCCAGTTTTCTTATCGATCCTCCACCAATTAATAAATTGAACAACAAGATAGAAGTTTGAAAAAGGAGTATTAATAGATGATGAATGAATGTTTTGTTTGGATATGAACTGGGATAAAAACACTGCTATAATACCAAAATTACTAGGAGAATATATTAATGGAATACCGCAAGATGGGTCCTTTAGATTGGGAAGTTTCCGCCCTGGGTTTTGGGTGCATGCGTCTTCCCTCCCGCAGGTTCAGCCTGATGGGAGCCGATTTAGAAGAGTCAAAACGCATCATTCGTTACGGCATAGACCGGGGCATTAATTACATAGATACCGCCTGGCCTTATCACCTGGGTGAAAGCGAAAAATTTCTTGGCGAGATCCTTAAAGATGGCTATCGGGAAAAAGTGAAACTAGTCACCAAGCTTCCCATGTTCCTGGTACGCAAAACTGAAGATTTTGACCGGTATCTGGACATCCAGATGAAGAGGCTGCAGACCGATTTTCTAGATATATACCTGTTCCACTCGATGAATGCAGGAGCATTTGACAAGTTAAAGAGGCTGGGCTTGATCGAAAAAATGGAAATAGCCCAGAAACAGGGACGCATTGGCCATATTGGATTTTCGTTTCACGATACCTATCCGGTTTTCAAAGAGATCGTTGATTATTACGATTGGGATATGACCCAGATCCAGTACAACTATATGGACACAGGTATCCAGGCCACCACTGATGGATTGGAATACGCCCACAGTAAAGGGATAGCCGTGGTGGTTATGGAGCCGGTCAAGGGTGGTACTCTGGCCAATCCGCCTAGTGAGGCGGTGGAGGTGATGGAGGGTGCTGCAGTTGATCGCACCCCGGTGGACTGGGCTCTGCAATTTCTCTGGAATCGCCCCGAAGTCGCTAATGTGCTAAGCGGAATGAGTAACATGCAGCAGGTTGTGGAAAATTGTGACAGTGCGGATCGATCTGGTGTCCATTCCCTTAACAAGGAAGAGGAAGGTGTAATTGCCAGACTGGCAGAAATTTACCAGGAAAAAATCCTGGTGCCCTGCACAGGATGTGAGTACTGCATGCCCTGTCCAACTGGAGTAAATATCCCCCAGAATTTTGCCATCCTGAACAACGTTTCCCTGGAACAAGGTTGGACCACACAATTCCAGGTCCGCAGGAATTATAAAAAACTGGCAGGCTCAAAAGGCAAACTTGATAAAGAGAATCCCAACGGGAATGCTCTGCTGTGTGATAATTGTGGGGAGTGTCTCGAGAAATGCCCTCAGGAAATCAATATCCCGATGGAATTGGAAAAAGTTCATGCTATCCTTGGGAAGCGAGAGTCGATAGGAAAGTATTATTCGTGAATGGGAACTTCTGCCAATTTGTCACCCTGAACGAAGGGAAAGATCCCAAGAGAGGATATGTAAATAATTGTCAATGATGTATACCAGGGTATTTGGTTCGTATAACTCAATATAGATTCCTCGCTTTACTCGGAATGACAAAAAGGGGCGGTTTGAGATTCCTGCCTGCGCTTTCAACCAATAGGTGAGAGCTTATGATAAACGCGAGAACTGTTGTTCTCCCCAAAGTTAATCTCGGTTTGTTTTCTTCTTGACAATTCCTAAGTGTCCTATATAATTAAGACGTCTTAACTATTTAGAGAGGTGAAGTATGTCAAATGCTGACCCGTTTGTGACTACATTTCATCGTTGGATAGATGTCTTTATGAATCGCTCCATGCGCCGGTTCATTCATCATGCCCGGGAAAGAGGATTATCCATGTCAATGATTGGTGCCCTATTCCATCTTAATAGGAAGGGAAGCGCTGGAGTAACAGACCTGGGAGATCACCTGGGTGTAACCAGCGCGGCATCCAGCCAGATGCTGGAGAAGTTGGTTCAGCAGGAATTAATTCTGCGAACAGAAGATCCAGCTGATAGAAGAGTCAAACAGATTGTTTTAACAGAGAAAGGCTGCCATGTACTTGAAGAAGGCACAAGAGCACGCCAGGGCTGGTTGACAGAATTATCAGATAGTTTATCTGACGAGGAAAAGAAACAAATTACAACTGCTTTGAATTTAATGATCAGCAAGGCTAATCAACTTGGAGAAACAGTTCAGGAAAAAAAATAAATTCCCCTTTTGAGGAGTAACATCAACATGCGACGACTGCTTAAATACTTAAAACCTTATACATTACTAATAATATTATCTATCACTTTGTTATTTATTCAGGCCAATGCCGATCTGGCGCTGCCAGATTATCTTTCCAGGATAGTGAATAACGGCATCCAGCAGAATGGTGTAGAAAACGCTGTGCCGGTTGCCATCCGCCAGAGTGAATTGGAAAAATTATCCATTTTCATGAGCCCGGGTGAAAAAGTATTTGTGTTCGAATCCTTTACCCTGCTGAAGCCTGGTTCAGCGGAATCAGAAAGGTATCTGGAAGACTATCCCATTCTGATTGATGAAAATATTTATATTCTGAATGATCTGAATCAATCCTCGGTAGATAGCTTGAATTACATCCTGGGAAAGGCATGGGTCGTTGTATCTGGAATTACCCAAATGGTGGAGGACCCCTCTCAGGCTTCGGTGATGGATCTGGGGATTGATTTTGATTTATCGCGGATTCTAGAAGGCAAGGATATCTTCCAAGCCATAGCCATGATGCCCGAAGCGCAACGTTCACAGATCAGTACTGGCATTAACGAATTATTTGCCTCCCTGGGTGAGAACATGATAAACCAGATGGCTGTGGGTTCTGTAAAAACAGAATATGAAGCTCTGGGCATGGATGCAGAGGTGGTCCAGAGGGAATACATTTTACGCACAGGCGGCACCATGCTGCTAATATCTCTGGTTGGAGGCGTCAGCACCATCGGGGTAGGATACCTGGCTTCAAAGACAGCTGCCGGCGCAGCCCGGGATATTCGAAAATTAGTATTCGAAAAAGTGGAAAGTTTTTCCAGTGCTGAATTTAACAAGTTCTCTACTGCCTCTCTTATCACCCGCTCAACCAATGATGTCACTCAGGTACAGACTGTGATTTTCATGTTTATGCGTATGGTTCTCTTTGCGCCTATTATCGGGATCGGGGGTATCATCCGGGCGATTGAAAAAAGTGCCAGCATGTGGTGGATCATAGCAGTGGCTGTGATTACCCTGGTTGGATTAATCATGTTAGTTTTTGTGATTGCTGTCCCAAAATTTAAGATTATGCAGGATTTGATTGACCGACTAAACCTGGTAACCCGTGAAAACCTCTCAGGAATGATGGTCATCCGGGCCTTTAACAAGCAGGAAAATGAAACAATACGTTTTGATAAAGCCAACCGGGATCTAACGGATACCGGGTTGTTTGTGGCCCGGGTGATGGTGACCATGATGCCATTGATGATGTTAATCATGAATGGTCTCTCCCTGGCTATTATCTGGGTTGGATCCCACCAGGTTGCCGAATCAACCATGCAGGTGGGTGACATGATGGCTTTTATGCAGTATGCCATGCAGATTGTCTTTGCCTTCCTGATGATGTCAATGTTGTTTATCTTTTTACCCCGGGCGGCTGTTTCTGGAGATCGGATCGCTGATGTCCTGGAAACTGACCTCGAAATTAATGATCCTGAAAATCCCAGGCAATTTCATGATCCCTTTAAGGGCGAAATTGATTTTCAGGATGTTTCGTTCCGCTATCCTGGAGCAGAAGATGATGTGATCCAGAATATAAGTTTTATAGCCTTACCAGGAGAGACCACGGCGTTTATTGGGTCAACGGGCTGCGGTAAATCAACTGTTATTAACCTGATCCCACGTTTTTATGATGTTACCCAGGGAAAGATTCTCCTGGATGGGATTGATATTCGAGAGGTAAGACAAAGTGATTTAAGAGACAAAATCGGGTTTGTTCCCCAGCAAGGAACCTTGTTTTCAGGAACAATTGAAAGCAACTTGCTCTATGCGGACAAAGATGCCAGCCTGGAGATTCTAAAAGAGTCAGCTGATATTGCCCAGGCAAGCGAATTTATCTTTGAAAAAGAGGATGGCTTCCAGTCAGAAATTGCCCAGGGGGGCTCCAATGTATCTGGTGGACAGAAACAGCGCCTGGCAATTGCCCGGGCCCTGGTTAAAAAACCACCCATTTTTATTTTCGACGATAGCTTTTCTGCCCTTGATTTTAAAACAGACTCTACTTTACGCAGAGAGCTGAAGAAAAAAACCGGTGAAAGCACTGTGTTAATAGTCACGCAGCGAGTGGCTACCGTCAAAAACGCGGATCAGATTATTGTGCTGGATGAAGGTCGAATTGTCGGAAAGGGCACCCACCACGAATTGATGAAAACCTGCGATACTTATCAGGAAATTGCTTCTTCGCAGTTGAGCAAGGAGGAATTGGCATGAGCGAGAATAATAAAACTGCGTCACAGACCAGCAGGCCGTCTGGACCCTCAATGGGGCCAAGACGTGGACCTGGTGGTCATATGGCTGGAATGATGAAAGGTGATAACGCCCGCGATTTTAAGGGCACAATGGTTAAGTTAATTGAATACATTGGTTCCTATAAAATATCTATTGTGATCGTAATGATCTTTGCTGTTGCCTCTACAGTATTTGGAATTGCTGGCCCCAAGATACTGGGGCAGGCAACCACCAGGCTCTTTGAAGGTGTTATTGAAATGATAGCCGGAACGGGCACAGGGATTGATTTTGATTATATAGGTCGAATCATCTTGATCACTCTGGGGTTGTATCTTGTTTCAACTTTGTTCAGTTATATCCAGGGTTGGATTATGTCGAGTATAGCCTTAGACATCACCTACCGTTTCCGCAAGGATATCGCTGCCAAAATTAACCGGATGCCCTTTAAATATTTCGATAATACCAGCCAGGGTGAAGTGCTATCCCGCATTACAAATGATGTGGATACTGTCAATCAGACCTTAAACCAGAGTTTATCGCAGATTATCACTTCAGTTGTAACTGTTGTAGGTGTGTTGATCATGATGCTCACCATCAGCTGGCAAATGACGTTGGTGGCTTTGTTGGTTATTCCTTTATCTATGGTGATAGTTCTCCTGATCGTAAAGCAGTCCCAGAAGTATTTTAAACAACAGCAGGAATACCTGGGACATGTAAATGGACATGTAGAGGAAATGTTTGGTGGACACCTGGTGATGAAAGCCTTTAACGGAGAAAGAGAGAGTGTAGAACGATTTGAAGGATTAAACGACACCCTCTTTAGCTCAGCTTGGAAATCCCAGTTTCTCTCTGGCTTAATGATGCCGATAATGAGATTTGTTGGTAACCTCGGATATGTCGGGATTGCTGTCCTGGGTGGATACCTGGCAATCCAGAAAGCCATTACTGTAGGTGATATCCAGGCTTTTATCCAATATGTAAGATCATTTACCCAGCCCATCACCCAGATCGCAAACATTTCCAATGTGCTTCAACAAACTGCCGCAGCGGCAGAACGAGTCTTTGAGTTTCTTGATGAAGATGAGGAAATCCCTGAAGTGGAAAATCCAGTTATGCCTGATGAGATCAAAGGACATGTGGTTTTTGAGAATGTACAGTTTGGTTATGACCCGGAGGAGATAATAATTAACGATTTCTCAGCTGATGTAAAGCCGGGACAAAAGATAGCCTTGGTTGGTCCAACTGGTGCTGGTAAAACCACTATGGTCAAATTATTAATGCGTTTTTATGACGTGAATCAAGGCGCGATCCTGGTAGATGGCCACAACATCAAAGACTACAAGCGGGAGGATCTAAGATGTTTGTTTGGTATGGTCCTTCAGGATACCTGGCTTTACAACGATACTATTATGGAAAATATTCGCTACGGACGTCCTGGAGCCACAGACAAGGATGTGATTGATGCTGCCAAAGCAGCCCATGTGGACCACTTTGTGCGAACTTTATCAGAAGGATATGAATTGGTGCTCAACGAGGAAGCAAGCAATATTTCCCAGGGACAAAAACAGCTGTTAACCATCGCCCGGGCTATCGTAACCGATCCCACAATGTTGATTTTGGATGAAGCGACCAGTTCAGTAGATACCCGGACCGAAGTTTTAATCCAGAAAGCAATGGATAACCTGATGCAGAATCGCACCAGTTTTATCATCGCCCATCGACTCTCCACCATCCGCAACGCAGACTGGATTTTGGTGATGAACGAAGGAGATATCGTTGAACAGGGCAAGCATGATGATTTGTTGGAGAAGAGCGGATTTTATGCCGAACTCTACAACAGTCAATTTGATTTTGCTGAGGTTGACTGATAGGCCTCTTTTGTCTAGACCTGATAATTAGTAAGATATAAACCGCCCAATGATAATCATTGAGCGGTTTATGGTTTCTATGTGATGGAAATTAGATTTTATCCTGATAACGCAGCAGCTTATTCGGATCTCTTGATTGTCATAGTAATGATAATAAGGATAAATATCTTCCAGATTTTAATCGATTTCTTCAACCAGGGGATCCTAATGGACACTTGATTGCTCGTTGTTATGTTCTAAAGTTTTTTCTTTTGTTTATTGATATACATGTCAGCGTCAGCTTGTTTAAATCCCTCATAAAGGGATCCGTCTGAATGGATAGCTGCGTAACCGGATGATATCGAAATTGGTCTGTAAAGCCCATCGTCTAGATCGCTCGCATTAAATTTGCGGATAGAATCTTCCAACCGCTCATGGATTCTGGGATTTTCAGTGAGATCAACATTTGGGAGAATAATTGCGAACTCATCTCCTCCAATCCGAGCGACTATGTCCTCTTTCCGAAATACTTTAGATCCCAAGATTGCAGCCGTGGCTTTTAGGGCTTGATCTCCGACATCATGACCCATGCTGTCATTAATTTGTTTGAGATTATCAAGATCGCAGACAATTATACTGGTGGGGAATTGGCGGCTGGATTCCAAACGGTTAAGCTCTTCTTCAAAG
>JAZFRV010000243.1:0-2525 GCA_036445875.1 Anaerolineales bacterium | reverse complement strand
ATTCTTGCCTGATATTAAACGGATTCTACGGCATGTGCCAAAACAGCGGCAAACCATGCTGTATTCTGCCACTTTTCCCAAAGAGATTGAACAGCTGGCAGCCCAGACGCTTAACAAACCTAAGCGGGTCGCCATTGGGCTTGTCCGTCCCGCTTACACAGTTGACCACACTCTTTTCCCGGTACCACATCACCTGAAAAGCAAATTTCTGATTAAATTACTCGATCAGACAGAGACAAAATCGGTTTTAATTTTCACACGAACAAAACACCGCGCCCAGAATTTGCTTAAAAAGATCAAACGCACCGATTATAAAGCGACAAGTTTGCACGGTGACCGCACCCAGGGTCAGCGTCGCCAAGCTCTGAATGGTTTCAAACAAGGCAAATACCAAATAATGGTGGCGACAGATATTGCGGCGCGTGGGCTGGATATTGATGGAATTTCGCACGTGATCAATTACGATATGCCGGGTACTGCCGATGCTTATATTCACAGGATCGGACGTACCGGTAGAGCCCAACGAGCGGGGGAAGCCTTTACATTCATGACACCGGGTGATCAGGCCCTAGTCCAAAAAATTGAGAAGATCATGAAGGAAAAATTACCGAAGAAAACGCTGCCAGATTTTGACTACGCCGTTCCTAAGCCAAAAAATCAGCAGAAGACTCGAAACCGTCAGCCACGACAAGCCTCCTTCCGAAGATAAATCATTAATGCTTACTTTATGTTTGATTATTGACGGCCCAGAACACAAAGAGAGTTTAATCAATATCACTGTGCTCAGATAATACTGTCACAGTTATTAATCAATTAGATGTATTATTATCAAAGTCCCCATCAGTCCCTTGGATCCAGTTGATAATCTCATCCGTGATTTCAGCGGGTTTTTTATCTTCGGTGTAGACCGTTTTTTTAGCTAGAAGATGGTTCGAAGGGTGTCTTACAAAAAATTCATTCAGTTGGAGCAGTTCGTTATCAATTTTTCCTACTTCTCTGACCAGTAAATCCGAGAACCGTTGATTCACAATTTCAACCGACCGGTCAAGATCTGGAGATGGTAATATTTGAATCACATTTTCTACTGGTTTTAATGCTTCTTTTACCCGGGAGAATAATTCCGGGTCCTCATAGACAGAGTGTCCAGCTCCGAAATCCACAACACAATTCTTAAATTCAGCGATTGCCCGTTCCACTGCATAGGCTTCAAACGGTTTCCAGTAGTGGATT
This sequence comes from Anaerolineales bacterium, assembly GCA_036445875.1. GTDB lineage: Bacteria > Chloroflexota > Anaerolineae > Anaerolineales > UBA11858 > B10-G9. Next base: position 1,295 of record JAZFRV010000243.1, on the reverse strand, counting down.
AGGCCTTTCATCCCTTCTTCTCCTACAATTTGTGATGCAAGTCTCTCAGAATATCCGATTTCAGTATAGAATCGCTGTCGGACATCATCCAGCTCATAACGGGGAATGCTTAGTTTGGATGATAATAGTTTTGCGATTGTGCTTTTCCCGGCACTCATGGGCCCAATCAGAATGATGATCGAATATCTCTTAGAATCCGCGTTTTCCATATTATCCCAGGTATTTGTTTTCCTCTTGTCCGGTAATTTCTGTCTGAATCCGGAGCAAGTTTCCTGCCAAGGGTTGTTCCCGGAGATCTGACTCATCTAATCCTGTCCGGGCGGAGGTTATATAAAGCTGGTTTAACTCAGCCCCTCCAAATGTACAGCTGGTTGGACGCTGCACCGGGAGAAGTATTACCCGCTCCACCTTTCCTTCCGGATCATAACGTGTAATTCGCCATCCATCCCAATGTGCGCTCCAAACAAATCCCTCCTGATCGACAGTTAATCCATCCGGTAAGCCATGCTCTGCCGGAACCTGTATAAAAGCGCGTCGGTTTCTTATCGAGCCGCTCTCCGAATCAAAATCGTAAGCATAAACCACTCTCAGGGGAGAGTCAGTATAGTACATGGTTTTATCATCCGGGCTCCAACCAATACCGTTGGAAATGGAAATCCCGGTTTCCATGGTATTGATCGATCCATCAGGATCAAAACGGAACAGGCTGCTCTCTTGATTCTCCCCAATTGTACCCGACCAGAATCGGCCTTGTTTATCAACTTTGCCGTCGTTAAAGCGGGCATTTTCCCTGCCTTCTTCAGGTTTTACTGCCAGCTGAAACCTTTTTGAGGTAAAATCCCAGAACCCTATCCCGTCGCGCACCGCCATAACAAGGTCGCCTGAAGGCCGGAAAGCCAGGCATCCAATTGGCTGACCAATAGAATAAGTTTCATGAGTGCCAGTATCAGGGAAATAGCGATGAAAGCAGTGTCCCTCAATATCTACCCAATATAATGCCTTTTCCAGGGGATTCCAGAGAGGTCCTTCGCCCAATTGATTTTGTACTGGCAGGACCCGTTCGACTTCAGTCATAAATTCTCCTCCCCCTTTTTATATTAACACAAAACATTTCCCCAAGATTGGATTAAGGAAAATTTAGCTGATAAGTAATCAATTACTTGGAGGTTATTAGGGAAAAAAGAAGGTCTGAGGTCGTGAAAATACAAACAATAATTTGAGTCTCGTCTAAAAAGATCAAAGGTGACTTGCTGGAAAGAAATTATTCGCAATGGAAAAAAATAAATTAAAAAGAG
>JAZFRV010000242.1:0-2105 GCA_036445875.1 Anaerolineales bacterium | reverse complement strand
CCGCATCCTCCCAGAGTGGATCCCGTTCTTGCTCTTCTGCCATATCGTCCCACATTTCTTTTTGTTTGAGGGGAATGCTGGGCATTTTGGCATCCGGCTCGCCAGAGGCGCTGGAGGATGCCAGGGGAGCTTTGATTTGAGCGGCCAGGAAACGCCAATAACGAACTAATTTATCAATCTCAAGGTCGGATACAAAAACACCCTGCAGGCGGATGGGTGCGGCAGAGTCCGGCGCCTGGAAGAGCATATCACCCCGACCCAGCAGGGTTTCTGCTCCGGGTTGATCCAGGATCACCCGGCTGTCTACTCCGGAAGCAGTGGCAAATGCAATCCTGGCCGGGAAGTTGGCTTTTATCAGACCGGTAACCACGTTGGTGGAAGGACGCTGAGTGGAAATGATCAGGTGAATGCCGGTAGCCCGGGCTAGCTGCGCCAGGCGAGTGATGGCTTTTTCAGTTTCGGTGGGTGCCAGCATCATCAAGTCAGCCAGCTCATCAATGATGACCACCAGGTAGGGCAGCTTTTTGCCGCCTTCTTTGATAATTCTTTTGTTATAGTCAGTAATGTGTCGGGCGCCAGCCTGGGAGAATTTATGGTAGCGCTGATCCATTTCCCGGGAAACCCACTGCAGTACGCCGACCACTCGTTCCAGATCTACAACCACCGGGGCCAATAAATGGGGGATACCGTCATATCCCGACAGCTCAACTCGTTTGGGATCGACCATGATCATACGCAGGTCATCTGGGGTATTGTGCAGTAAAAAGCAGGAAATCAGGGCATTAACGCAAACTGATTTCCCGGATCCGGTTGTACCGGCAATCAGCAGGTGAGGCATATCAGCCAAATCAGCGGCAAAAGCATCTCCGGACACATCCCGCCCCAGGGCAAATTTCAAGGGGGTTTTTAGTTTTTTAAAACCGGGGCTTTGAATGGCATCCCGAAGTGCTACCAGGGAAATTTCTTCATTGGGAACTTCCATACCAATATAACCCTTGCCGGGTACGGGAGCTTCCATGCGGATGCGTCTGGCAGCCAGGGCGAGCGCCAGGTCATCGGCCAGACTAGTAATTTTACTCACCCGGACGCGGCGTTTTTGATTCCTGACCTCGATAAAATCAGGCTCTACCCCAAATTGGGTGATAGTAGGTCCACGGTTGATCTCCACCACATGGCCGGGTGCGCCAAATGATTCCAGGGTTTCTTCGATAATGGCTGCCCGGTGCTGATCAAATTCGTCATTGGGTTCTATGTCCTGCCCGATATTAAGGATATCCGGGATCTGGGGTAAGACCCAATTCAGGGCTGGACCATCATCCGGGAACATGACCGAGGGAGAAGATTCCTTCAATTGAACTGAGCTTTCCCGTTTGAGGATTGGTGTAGGAATTTTGGCAGTTGGAATAGGACTAGGTTTTTCCCGCTTTGGGAAGAGTTTTTGATATATATTTTTAAGCGATTGTACAAATCCTGGAATCCATCTGAACAAGTCCAGGACCGGGATATTGAAGGTGAGGGAGAGACTGAGCAGGATTACCCCCACCAGAGCGATGGCAGTCCCGGCTGATCCAAATGTAGATTGAAGAGGCGCCAGTAGATATGCGCCAGCGTACCCACCTCCTAAACCTCCGGAGGCAATTATTTTTGAATCTTTAAAATCGATTGGGAAGGTGAAATACTGCAAGGAAGCTAATCCCGCCAGGTAGAAGATCATCATCCCGGCGATTTGTTCCATGGAGAAGGAAGGAGCACCTTCCATTTTTCGCAGCAGGATTAACAACCCCCCGCCCAGCAGCAACAACGGCAGCAGGTAACTTCCCCAACCGAAACCCTTTAATATGAAGGATTGGATTTTAGAGAGGATAGTACTGCTCTGACTGGAGAATAAACCAAAGGCACTTACTACTCCTAAGGCAGTTAACAATAACCCGGTCAGGACCAGGTTTTGTTCCGGGGAGGTTGATTTCGGCGAATTTTTGGTTTTTGGTTTTGATTTCGATTTTGATGACGATTTTGCCATTTTTTTCTCACCCTGAGGTCTTTCCGAATTATAGCATGATTGCTTATTCAGTCGACTTTGGAGGTTGATCTCCCTTTTGAAATGC
>JAZFRV010000241.1:0-3578 GCA_036445875.1 Anaerolineales bacterium | reverse complement strand
ACCCACTAGCCAATGAAGTCTTGCGTGCTGTTTTAGAAGCGGGCGGGTTACCACAATTAATTATGACCTCCGACGATCAAATAGAGACTTATATTAAATATTCCAATCAAGAGCAGCTAACCTGGATATCGCCGACTACCAAAATGCTCTATAAAGAAGCAGATGTTTTAATTTCTTTAAGAGCTTTTGAGAATACCAGGCATCTGGCTAATATCGATCCAAAAAAACAACAAATCCAGGCTCAAGCCCGGCAAGAGTTGAGACAGATATATCTGAAGAGAGCAGCAGCAGGTGATTTAAAATGGACCTTAACAAATTACCCTTGTCCTGCTTATGCCCAGGATGCCGATATGAGCCTGAGTGAATACCAGGACTTTGTGCATTCCGCAACCTATACCGATCAGGATGACCCGGTTAAAGAGTGGGAAAGAATCCATGATGAGCAGCAAACAGTAGTTGATTGGCTGAACGGGAAAAAAGAAGTAACTCTAAAAAGCCCGAATGTTGATCTTACCTTATCAGTAGAAGGCCGAACATTCATTAATTCTGATGGAACCAATAACATGCCCAGCGGGGAAGTCTTCACAGGACCGGTAGAGGATTCCGCCAATGGGTGGGTGGAATATACCTACCCGGCCATTCATAAAGGGAAGGAAGTTGACGGCATCCGGCTGGAATTCAAAGACGGGAAAGTAGTTAATGCCACTGCCAAGAAAAATGAGGAGTTTATGATCGCCATGCTTGACAGCGATGAAGGAGCACGATACCTGGGTGAATTTGCAATTGGTACCAATTATGGAATCCAGAAATTCACAAAAAGCATCCTGTATGATGAGAAGATCGGGGGCTCTTTCCATCTGGCCCTCGGCGCAGGATACCCGGAAACTGGAAGCAAGAATGTCTCCAGCATCCACTGGGATATGATTTGTGATATCCGGGAAGACAGCGAAATTCATGTTGACGGTGAGTTGCTCTTTAAAGATGGAAAATTCCAGATCTAAAATATAGAATAAGCTCCCGGAATTGAGAAAACTCTAAGAGCTTTTGTATTAAAAACTATTCTCTACACTAACTTCCCACTGTCTTCGATATAATCCAGGCTCTGATGCCGGAAGTAGGTATTATAAAGGACCGAGTAGTATCCATCTTGATTCAAAAGCTGTTGATGGGTGCCTTCCTCAATGATCCTTCCCTCCTGGAGCACCACAATTCTATCCGCTGATTTTACAGTAGAAAGCCGGTGAGCAATCAGAATGCTCGTGCTGTCCTGTAAGATCAGATCCAACCCCTGTTGAATCTGCTGTTCTGTAAAGGGATCAATGCTGGCAGTTGCTTCGTCCAGGATAAATACCACGGGATTCTGGATCAGTACCCGCAGCAGGGCGACCAGCTGGCGCTGCCCCATTGATAAATGCCCTCCCCGTTCTCCAACTTGCGTTTGGAGCCCTTCTGGAAGAGTTTCTAGCCACTCTCCCTCCCCAATCTTTTTTGCCAGCTCAGTCATTTCCTCCATTGTTGAATCACTGCAGGCGTATTGGATATTTTCCGCAACTGTGCCGGAAAATAAAAACGGAATCTGGGAAATCATTCCCAGCTGTTTTCGGAAACTGGTCAAGTTCAAATCTCGGATATCATAATCATCGATAAAAATGCTCCCGGATTGGAACTCGTAAAACCGCGCGATTAATTTGGCAATAGAAGATTTACCAGCCCCGGTATGCCCTACCAGGGCTACGCTTTCTCCAGGTTTGATGTTCAGATCAAAGTCCCGGAAGACCCATTCATCCTCCGCATATCTGAAATTTAAACCCTCGATTCTAACCTGTCCTGCTAATCTCTCTGGCTGGAGATCAGCTTTCTGGACAACTGCTGGTTCAGCATCAATTAATGCAAAAACGCGCTCTGCCGATGCTAATCCAGCTTGAACCTGGGCCCAGAAAGATGCTAAATTGAGAACCGGAAAAAAGAACCTGTCCAGACTTAATAAGAAAAGATACCAGGACCCAATGGTGACAATGCCTTGAGCGACATTCATTCCTCCCACATAAACCAGAATTGCCGAACCAACTCCACCGATTGCATTCAAAACAGGAAATACAATCGAAAGCACAAATCCTCTCCGGACGTTGATTTGATACGATTCTGTATTAGCTTGATCAAAGTCATTAAAGATTTCAGATTCCTGTCGGAAATTTTTAGCAACAGCGATACCGCTAACAGTCTCTTTTATTGTGGCATTCACTTTCCCCATCGCCCGCATGCCTTCCCGGGTTACTTTTCGAGCGATTTTTCGAAAACCAATCGTCAGGAAAAACAGGAACGGTAAGAATCCCAGAATATACAGGAACAGGCGAGGTTCCAACCAGGCCAGGATAACACCCAGGATGATTGCTTGAATCATCTGGGCAATTAAATCTGTAATCAGGACAATCAATTTCCCAAATTCCCGCGTATCTGAAGTTATTCTGGAAACCACCCTTCCAGAAGAAAACTTGTCATAGAATGACATGTCATGGGATGTTGCTGACGCAAAAGCATCAGTCCGGAGGGTCATTACAATATTTGAAACCATCCGGATTGTCATCCGTCGCCGAATCCAATTCCCCCCCCAGTTGATGAGAGCGGCAAAGATTACCAATCCAAGGAGATAATTGATGACAGCATCACTGCGGTTAACTGCCAGGCGATCAATGCTGTTGGAAACTATTAAGGGCAGAGAGGCGCCTGAAATCGCAACCAGAATCAGGAAGGTTGATATCCACACTAGATGGGATTTATGAGGATTAAAATAATTGGAAATCCGCCTCAGTAATTCCCTATCGCCATATTCGCGATCATAAGCTTCAGTATCCAGTCCTGAAAAAAATCCCATTCAATAAGTCCTTATTCTTTTCCTATTCTGTTGTTCGTTCACTCCCTGAATAATTCGCTATAAGCCTGGGAGCTGTTAATTAATTCCTCGTGAGTTCCACTGGCGATGATTTCTCCATGCCGGATTACCAAAATATGATCTGCCCCGCGAATTTGAGAGAGACGGTGAGTAATGACTAGTGTTGTTCGGCCTTTGGCTGCTGCAAAGATCGCTTTTTGAATTTCGTCCTCGGTAGCACTGTCAATCGAACTAGTTGAATCATCCAGGATTAATATGCGGGGATCAGTCAAGAAAGCTCGCGCAAGGGCCAACCGTTGCCGTTGACCTCCGGATATAGTCACACCTCTTTCACCAAGCATAGTTTTATACCCATCCTTAAAGGAAAGGATAAAATCATGCGCCTGAGCGGATTTGGCTGCTTGTTCGATCTCTTTCTGAGTTGCATCTGGTTTCCCGAAGGCAATATTTTCAGCTATGCTGTTGGAAAACAAGAAAATATCCTGTTCAATGATCGAGATTTGTTTTCTAAGAACGGACAAATTCCAATCCCTGACATCTACATCATCAATCATGATTGAACCTGAAGTAGTATCGTAGGTCCGGTTGACAAGTTTGGCCAGCGTTGTTTTCCCAGATCCAGTTTGACCAACGATAGCCACGGTTTGTCCCGGATTTAATGTAAAATCAATCCCGGAGATTGAGGAAT
>JAZFRV010000240.1:0-2058 GCA_036445875.1 Anaerolineales bacterium | reverse complement strand
TTGGCGGCCGCCTTTGGAATTCTACTGATCCTGTTAATTGGCTCAACCTCAAATTGGTTGGCCGGTCTGCTGGGAGCGGCGGGAGAAGTTCAAATAAATGCAGTGATATATATGCAAATCCGTCTCTTCGGCGCTCCTGCGGTGCTGATCACACTGGTGATCTTCGGCGCCTTACGCGGTTTGCAGGACATGCGAACCCCATTATGGATCGCCCTGGGTGTGAACGTACTTAATGTAGCTCTGGACTGGCTGCTTATTTTTGGCAATGGCCCCTTCCCTGCAATGGATGTAGGAGGATCAGCCCTGGCAAGTACCATCAGCCAATGGCTAGGCGCCCTGGTTGGGATCTTCCTGGTATCCAGGAAACTTAACTTAACACTTACATTCATTTTTCGCGATGCAGTTAAGCTGCTGCAGGTAGGTGGAGATCTTTTTATCCGGACCGGTATGATTAACCTGTTTCTGGCCTATACCACCCGGGCAGCAAATGGCATTGGTCCTGATGCAGGAGCTGCCCACCAGGTCATCCGCCAGGTGTGGGTATTTACTGCGCTTGCCCTGGATGCATACGCTTCAACGGTGCAGTCCCTGGTGGGATATTTTATCGGGCAGGAATCAATCTCCTGGGTAAAAAAGGTGGTCCGGGTAGCAAATACCTGGAGTATTGGTACTGGTATCTTGCTCGGTGGTTTGATGTGGTGGGGTCAGGATCTGGTGATTGGTTTACTGGTACCGGCAGCCTCGATCTCAGTATTTCTCCCGGCCTGGTTGGTTTCCTCCCTCAGCCAGCCGATAAACTCTTTAGCCTTTCTAACTGACGGGGTTCATTGGGGAACTGGAGATTACCGGTATTTACGGAACGCAAGTCTGATTGCCTCTGCTGTTGGTATGGGAGGTCTCTGGATTCTTGAAAGTGGGGGATTGGGAACGCTGACCTGGGTCTGGGTATTAATAGGGATCTGGATTACCCTTCGAGCTGTTTTTGGGTTTATCCGAATCTGGCCTGGAATCGGGAATAGCGTGTTTCAAAGGGGTGAAATAAGGAATATCATATGATAGAGAAGTCTATTATCTTCTCCCCAACAATTGATTAATAATGGTCTCTTTATAGTGTATTCTCCCCAGCTTGATTAGAGACATCAAATATGTGTGTTTTTTATCCTTCATGCCTGATAACCATTTTTAATTTGCCTACTTGAAATTGTTTAATTAATATATACTTAATCTATTAGACGTTTTATATATTTCCCATCCTTATCTAAAACCATCTTATACTTATATTTATTTGCGTTAATGAATTTGACGATCGATATTCTCAAAACTCAATTTGCAAGTTGAAGGAAAGGATTATAGCTCCCTTGGATAAAAAACAAATCAGAATTCTAACATTTACTCTGTATGGATTTATCTTGGGCTCACTTCTTCCAATTGCAGGCATCGTATCTGAGCTGTTCCGACATGAAGAAGAATTCTCACTCTCATCTGTGCGAACCTTGCATTTGGAACACCCGTTATTGATAATCATGTACCTGGTCCCAATCGTAATGGCAACATCATCTGCGGGGATCGCCTTTCATTTAACCCAAAGTCAGGAGACTTCAATTGAGCTTAATAAGCAAATAGAAATTCGTACCGGACAAATTCAGAATGAACAATATTTTCTCGAAGCATTAATCAGCAGCACTACTTTCGCAGTGGTTCGTTTAGATCTCAATCATCATATCATCAAATGTAACTCTGCTTTTGAAGATCTATTTGGTTACTCTGCTGATGAAATCATTGGAAAACACCTAGATGATATGATCACCTCTGGTGATCTCTACGTAGAAGCTACCCTAATCTCCCAATCAGTCAAGGATGGTAATCTGGCCAGGAAAATCACCCAAAGAAAGAGGAAAAACGGGACCCTGGTTGATGTAGAGATAATTGGAGTGCCAATATCTATAGGCGGCAAGCAGATTGGTATTTTAGGTCTATATCACGACCTAAGTAAGCGGATGAAAACAGAACAGGCACTACGAGAAAGTGAGATGCGTTTTAAAAGTATATTCAATGAGT
>JAZFRV010000239.1:0-2912 GCA_036445875.1 Anaerolineales bacterium | reverse complement strand
TGATCATGGGAATTGGTCATGCCTTGACCGAGGAATTCATTGTTGAAAATGGGGAAGTCTTCACGGATACTTTATCCCGCTACCGGATGCCATCCATTAAACATGTGCCTAAAGATATAAAAGTGATTATTGTGGAAGATCCAACTACTGAAGGTCCGTATGGCGGAAAGGGTGTAGGTGAAATTTCTACCATGCCGGTCCCGCCTGCCATCGTAAATGCTCTATACAATGCCTGTGGAGTCAGGTTGAATACTATCCCGATTGACCAGGATAAGCTAGCCTTGGAGATACAGAAATCCAGTAAGTAAATCAATCAACGGATCCGATTTAGCGGACGGGTGTTTAAATCAGTCTCGGGATATATTTTATGGCATATCTTTAAATTTGGACCTCCGTGGTACAATAAAATAAACATGGATCGGTGGTCGTTGATGGTTACGGAATGACCTCAACGGCGTCGGGAGAATCCTGACGAAAAGTGCTACCGTCCTTATGAGCTGTTCGCCGATCCCATGAAATATAGAAGTAGTCTTTCACCTATAAATAATACCGGGTTATTTATTAACCCGACCACTGTATTAAATTTTAAATACACTACAATCGTTAATCACAGAGTCTTCCTCTGTGATTTTTTGTTATTTGTCCGTTCGTTACTTGAATATATTGTAGATGAAAGGTTTAGATATTAATGCTGACAAAATTACCTTTTACATTTCCGGGTGGAGTTTTCCGGAGCCCGATGCCGTTCAGTCTTTACGACAGTCTGGATATCTGGCAGTCATACCAGGAACAGGATATTGACCTGGTTGTTATTTTGGTAGAACCCCAGGAATTTCTTGTTTATGCCCGGAGAGATCTTCCAGAATTCTACCGATCCCATAACCTGGAAGTGCTCCATCTTCCAGTTCCTGATTTTGGTGTACCTACCGATATCCCTTCCTGGGAAAATGGTTTAAAAATCGCTTCCCGAGCAGCAGCAGATGGAAAGAATGTAGTAGTTCACTGTTTAGCAGGCTTAGGACGAACAGGTATTTTCCTGGCCTGTTTAGCGAAAGAAAACCTTAATATTAATGGAGAAGACGCCATAGATTGGGTACGAAAATCAATAACAGGAGCTATGGAGAATTCACACCAAGAACATTTTGTGATTAATTATCAACACAACAAGAGTAATTAACAACTCGTGAGAAAAACTTGTTTTGCTTAAGGAGGAATAAGGATGATTATTAAGAATGCGAATCTCATTACCTGGGAGGAAGAAAACCGGATCATTGAGAATTCTTCTCTGTTCATCGAGGATGGCTTGATAAAAGAGATCGGATCAAACCTGGAAAAGAAACATCCTGATGAAGAAGTATTTGATGCCCGCGGTCAATATCTCATGCCGGGAAATATCTGTGCTCATACGCATTTTTACGGGGCATATGCTCGAGGGATGGGAATTCCTGGGGATGCGCCAAAAGATTTTCCTCAAATCCTGGAAAAACTCTGGTGGCCGCTGGATATGGCGTTAGACGAGGATGGCGTTCGCTACTCCGCCCTGGTTTTTGCTGTAGATGCCATAAAGAATGGGACCACAACTTTGTTTGACCACCATGCATCCCCTTCCTTTATTGATGGATCTCTGGATGTTATTGGGAATGTCATTGAAGATGCTGGCTTACGTGGTGTGTTGTGTTATGAAGTTACGGATCGCAATGGCGCTGATGGTGCCAAGGCTGGAATTGATGAAAACGTCCGCATGATTAAAAAAGCGGCTGGCAATGACATGCTGGGGGCTGCCTTTGGCTTACATGCCAGTCTGACTTTAAATGATGATACTCTGGAAGCCTGTCGGGCAGCAATCGGTGAAAAGACTGGTTTTCATATCCACGTTGGTGAACATCAAGTCGATGAATATGATAGCCTGAAGCGCAGTGGAATGCGGGTGGTTGACCGGCTCAATAAATTTGAAATTCTGGGTCCAAAATCCATTGTTGCTCATGGTGTTCACATCGATCAGCAAGAGGCTGTTCAGCTCGCGGAAACCGGCACCTGGTTAACCCATCAACCCCGCTCAAATATGAATAACGCGGTTGGTGTTGCTGCAATTGAAGATTTTCTGCGCTTGGGTATCCGGGTGGGAATTGGCACCGATGGGTTCTACCATGCCATGTGGGAAGAATGGAAAACTGCCTATTTCCTGCATAAATTACATCACAAGGATCCCCGAAGGATGAATGCCATGGATATCGTCCAGATGGGTGTTCGAAATAATGCGGACCTTGCCAAAGTCTATTTTCCAGAGTCCACACTGGGTGTAATCAAGTCTGGCGCAGCTGCAGACTTGATTTTTGTGGATTACCATCCCTACACCCCTTTGAATGCTGGCAATTTGCCCTGGCAGATCATATTTGGGTTCCAGGAAGGCATGATTACGTCAACCATGGTCGCTGGAAAATTTCTCATGAAGGAAAAAGAATTATTAACCCTTGATGAAGGAAAAATAGCCGCCGAAGCACAGGCGATTGCACCTGCGATCTGGGAAAGGTACCAGTCTTTTGTAGGTACTTATTCCTGAACCAGAAATGCTCAAGTAATAAATAGGAGATTGTGAATGACCAACAAACCAACTATAGCAATCCTGGGTGGAACTGGCCATGAAGGGACCGGTCTGGCCTTACGCTGGGCATCCAATGGATATGAAGTGATCATCGGATCCAGGAAAGAAGAAAAAGCTTTACAAGTTACCCGGGAATTGAATGATATCCTGGGAAAAGATCTTATCCGCGGAATGGATAATAGTTCAGCTGCCCGGGAAGCAGATATCAATGTACTCACTGTAGTGGCGACAGCACATGAAGCAGCTTTGACAGGTTTAAAGGATGACTTACAGGGGAAAGTTCTGGTTGATGCCACCGCCCGGATAAAAT
>JAZFRV010000238.1:0-2230 GCA_036445875.1 Anaerolineales bacterium | reverse complement strand
TTCGGGAAGTCCTAATCGTTTAGCAATTGCCAGGGCATTAGAACGTCCGGGAAGTCCTACCGTCAGATGATAGGTAGGCCTCAAGCTTTTCAGATCAAATTCAACCGAGGCGTTAATCACACCCGGTGTGGTATGGGCATATACTTTTAGATCCGGATGATGGGTGGTTACCAGGGTGGTAATGCCCCTATCCAGCAGATTGGACATCAATGAGCGAGCCAATGCAGCCCCCTCCTGAGGATCTGTCCCTGCTCCGAGTTCATCCAGGATAACCAATGATTTCCGGTCAACCTTCTCTAAAATCCCAATGATATTGGTGATATGCCCTGAAAAAGTTGAGAGTGACTGTTCAATGGACTGTTCATCTCCAATATCCGCAAAGACATTTGAGAATAAACTCAGCTCCGAAGCCGCAGATGCCGGGATATGCATCCCGGTTTGGGCCATTAAAACCAGCAATCCTACTGTTTTTAAAGTAACCGTTTTTCCACCGGTATTAGGACCAGTGATGATCAAGGCAAAAGTGTCAGAGTCCAGGGCGATATCGATGGGTACAACTCCGGAAGGGTCCAACAGAGGATGCCTGGCACCGAATAACCGCAGTACTACTCCAGGATGACCAGCTTTAATCTTTTTCGGAAATGGATGTATCGTGGGCTGAAAAGCCTTGATTAGAATTGCGTATCTGCCCCGGGCAAATGCCAGGTCAAGCACTGTCAGGGTTTCTACCATCTCCTGCAAGGTTGCGGACTGCTCTCCCACCCTTTGGGTGAGCTCCAATAGAATCCTTCTTACCTCATCCCGCTCATTCAGCTCTAATTTCCGATAGAGGTTATTGGTCTCTACCATCGCCTGGGGTTCAACATAGATCGTTGCACCAGATGTGGATTGATCATGCACAATGCCTGGCAGGTGAGTTCTGGCTTCCGCCTTAAATGGCAGCACGTAACGGCCGTTCCGTTGGGTGATAATGGACTCTTGCAGATGTTTGGCGATTTCCGGCTTCTTTAACATCTGATTCATCCGGTTCTTGATCCGGCTGTGCTGGGTTTTTAAATCACGCCGGATTTGGCTCAGTTTTGGAGAGGCTGAATCCAACACCTCTTCCTGGTCTGAAATCACCTTAGAGATCAGGCTAACCAATCCGAGCGAAGGGGGCAGTTGAGTGGAGAGTCCTTCCAGTTTTGGATATTCCCCAGTATTTTTGCTCATTAAACGCTGTAAATTCCTGGCTGCAACCAGCGTTCCTTTCACCTGCAGCAAACGCGAGGGTTCAAGGATAATTCCCCGAACAGCATCCTCAACAATCGGCCGAAGATCTCTCGCTCCGCCAATAGTAGTACCGGGATGAAGAGTGATTAGCGCCACCGCTTCTGTTGTCTCACCAAGAAGAGTTCTAACCTGATCGAGATCGTTTAACGGATGCAGTTGAATAGCCCTTTCCCGGGCAGGATTAAAGTGACATTGATCTGCCAGGGCAGCCAAAATCTTGGGATATTCCAAGGTTGAAAGTGTTTTTTGGTCCATCGGTGTCAGTGTACCATACCAGCAAATTAGAATAAACTGTTTTGCTGGAGTAAACAGGGGTCAGCAAGGAGTTACCAAGTGTTATATTTCGTCTATCTGATTTCTGAATACCGAATTCCGAGAACTACCAGAGCGGTAGATAACTCAGGTATAATCCCTACATATTATTGGGAAAAATCCCCATTAGCTAACTTATGAGTCGTCCTGTCTGGTTTGTTAACTTCCTTAAAACGATTTATCCCACCCGTCGAATTTTGGCGAAGTTGACCAATCTTCCCCTGGTCGGAGACCTGGTTGATTACCTGGTTTTTCGGGGGGATGATTTGTTGATATTACCCAGAGATCAAAATATCCGGATCAATGCCTCCCTGGATACTCCGGAAAGCACCATTCTTCCCTCTCAGGTAGTTGAATATTTCATTCAGCAAGCTGACTACCTTTGGGTGATGGATTTTTGCATCTGCCGGGAAGGAGCTGATTGTCATGATTATCCCCAGAAATTGGGATGCCTTTTTTTAGGCGAACCTGTTCTGCAGATCAATTCCGAATTAGGACGTCGGGTCAGCAGAGAAGAAGCCCTTGAACATACCCGGCTGGGCCGAGAAGCCGGTCTGGTTCATACCATTGGCCGCACCCGCCTGGATTCCATTTGGCTGGGAACATCACCTGTTGAAGAATTGATGACCATATGCAACTGCTGTCC
>JAZFRV010000237.1:0-4575 GCA_036445875.1 Anaerolineales bacterium | reverse complement strand
CATTCAAAAGCCACCAAAACTGATCTCCGCCTCTGGGAGGAGAACGGCAACATCTATCTACAAATTGTGGATAACGGGATTGGGTTTAATATTGATAAAACTGAAGCAACCCTGGGTCATGGGCTTGCCAATATGCAGCGCAGATCTCAAAAAGCTGGCGGAGGAATTCAAATTGATTCCGCCCCGGAAAAAGGCACTACAATTCTTACCTGGGTTCCCAATGAGGACGGGTGATCGGGGTCCACTCGGGATCATGTCCTGAGTCCATCTAAAAGCTTCGCTAAATCACGACCTACTATAGAATAAAACAAATCCCAAATATTATTAATTTGGGATTTGTTTTTATTATGGATTTAGGTTTTTCAGGATTTCTCAGTCGGAGCCCGTTTACCTCCTGCGAGGAGAGAGAGCAAAATACTCAGACCGTAGAGCAACATCAGAGGCACCATCACCAGGAGCATATTAATCGGATCAATAGTAGGTGTAATAATGGCAGATAAAACAGATATCACAACCACGGCAATCCGCCAGTTTTTGAGGAGTACAGAGGGCGATAAAATTTTCATTACGGTTAAGATGTATGCCAGCAGCGGAAATTCAAATAAAGCCCCTATCCAGAACATCAAGTTGGTCACAAATCGAACGTAGGAGGATGGTCTGATCTGGGTGGGAACATCAAGGAAATTTAATAGGACCGGGAGACCAGCTGGCAAAATCAGGTAATATGTGAATGCCATTCCGCCAAAGAAAAAGATTACCACCAGGGGGATAGTTAACAATCCGATCACTCTGGCTCGCCTGGGGAGGGCTGGAGCAACAAACAGGAATATTTCGAAGATGAGGTAGGGAAGAGCAACCGCAAATGCAGCCAGCAAGACAACCCGCATTCCAACCCCGATGGGTTCTGTCACATCTACTGCCTGCAGCTCTGAAAGCCCTCCAATTGGCTGAGCGATAAACTCAAGCAAGCTGGAGAGAAATGCGAAACAGACTAAAGCACAAATCAGCAACACAACTATGGACCGCAGTATATGTTTTCGTAGTGCTCCCACATGTTCCAAAAAACTTGCCGGCTCTTCAATTGCTAGCTTGAGACTGTCCATCATCGGCGCATCACTGGGTTCTTCTTGAAAAAAACCGATAGTCTTTTTAAATGGTGCTGAGATCCACTTACCAATCAACCGGAAGGGTTTGGTGATTCGTCTGAAAAAAGCTTTAAATTTCTCTTTCACATTATCCTCAATCCTACAATTCTAGCTAAATCTAGATCTGAGTATCAGGGATGATCCAAATATCCTGTAATCTCAATCAAAGAACCGCTTCAACAAACAGCGGTTCCTGACAATATTATTAATTCCCATTGCTTCCGAGGGAATATTTTAGGAATTTCACTGTCCTGGATACTAACTTCAGGATTCTTTCTCTTCCTCGTCGGTTTCCTCTTCGTCCTCACCTTGCAAACCTTCCTTAAATGCTTTAATGCCACTGCCAAGCTCACCACCGATTTTTCCTATCCGGCCGACACCAAATATGACGACGATGATCACCAGAATAATAACCAGCTCTGTTGTACCAAGATTACCGAACATTTGAATACTCCTTCAAGTTTTATCTTAGGTTGTACAGCATATATTATACCTTGCAGGGGAGGAAGGAAAAGATACTTAGTTAGATTTATTCCCCTCAACTATTAATCTTGCCAATATATCTTCACTTGAACACGAGGTATTTTGGGTATTATCTAAGTCGTGCACCCGGGAAACCTTCCAGCGTTGATTTGCCATCTTTAAAAAAGAGGGTCTGATCACAACCAGAGCTGTCTGATATTCCCCGCTATCCACAGCTGATATCCCGGCAATCCAGCCTTCCTCTCGTTCAAATTCCAATGGTCCTAATTCATCTACAATCAATAGATCACAGGGAACAGCATTTTTCAGGACCTGATTCCCCCAATCCACTATCTCGGGATAAAAAGACCAGCGGCGGGTTTCTATTCCAATTTGCCCTATCCCCCGGAGTACAGCCAACCGCCGCCTCTCCCAACTTTTTAGATTGACGACATCAATCCCGGTTTTTTCATCTTGATGAAATACTCCAGGTGAGAGAACCCCGGCCAGATTGATACCCATATCCTTTGCATTCTGGGCAAGATCAAGACAGAAATTGGTTTTACCGGATTGGATTTTCCCGGTCAGTATAATTATCTCTCCCGGCTTCATCAGTGTTTATCCATTACTACCATCGTATACCCATTAGTTTGTTCTACTCGGATGGGTATTCGATAGATCATTGATAGATTCTTGGCAGTGATCACCTCGGCCAGATTGCCCTGGGCAGCGATCTTGCCGCGGTTCATCAGGACAAAATAGTCCGCAGCAAAAATAGCTGCATTGGGATCATGAGTGGTCAGAACAGCCGTGTTCCCCTGGGCTGACATTTGTTTTAATAAACTCAGGATGCGGTTTTGATTTTCCAAATCCAGGTGTGCGGTGGGTTCGTCCAGTAATAAAATTTGGGTTTGCTGGGTTAAAACGCGGGAAATATGGGCCAGTTGGCGCTCGCCTCCGCTGATTTCGTTGACGGGTTTATTTCTTAGGTGATCGATCCCGGCATCCAGAAGAGCTTCTTCAGTGATCCTGACATCTTCAGAACCAGGAAGCTGGAGTGGTTTTAAATAGGGAGATCTTCCCAGCAAAACATATTCAAAGACCGAAAAGTTAAAGGGAATACTTTCAAATTGGGGAACCAACCCGATCATCTGGCTGAGTTCACGTCTGGAATACTCTTTATGAGATTTCCCGGAAACTTTTACTACCCCCTTGAGAGGTTTAAGTAATCCCAGAAGAATATGAAGCAAGGTGGTTTTCCCCGTACCATTGGGCCCTAAGATAGCCGTTACTTTTCCAGCTGGTATATCCAATGAAAGATTGGACAGTACATTTGGGTCATCCGGATAGTACCGGAAATGGATGTGTTCCAGGGAAAGTATCTTATCCATCCCGCCTCACTTTTACTCCGATGCTGATCATCAAATAGATAAAGAGGATTGCGCCAATTAAAGAGGTTAAGATACCCAGGGGGATTTCTCCCGGAAGCAGCGTCCTGGCCAGATCATCCGCAATCATGGTAAATGCTCCCCCGAGGAGCATGGCTGCCGGGATGGATTTTTCCGCGCTGGCGCCAAACAACCGGCGGGAAATGTGAGGAACAATCAATCCAACCCAACCTATCACTCCACTGATCGCAGTGAGGGCTGCTGCCGCTGAAATGGTCACTGTCAGCAAGATTATTCGTTCCCGGGTTAATGAGGCCCCCAGAGAAAAAGCCGTATCATCGTTCAGGGAAAGCAGATTAACTCGCCAGCGCATGGCATACACCGTGAAAATACCAGCCAACGCAAATGGCAGAACATAAAGAAAGTCCCGCCAGGTCACACTATATAATCCTCCCAAGAGCCAGAAGGTAAGTTCAGGCAGTTCAGTGAGAGGATCAGCAATGTATTTCAAGATTCCCACGCCAGCTGAGAACAGGGCCGAAACCGCCACTCCAGACAGAACCAGCCGCAGCACCCAACCGCCATAACGGATCCGGGTAGAAATCAAATATGACATTCCCAACGCCAGCAAACCAAAAAAGGTAGCGGTTAACTCAATTGTCAATGGATGACTGCCCAACCACAAAATACTGACCGCGGCGCCAAAAGCAGCCCCCTGGGAGACACCCAGAAATCCGGGTTCAACCAGGGGGTTTCTAAAAATCATTTGTAAAATAGAGCCTGCTGCGGAAAGGACCATCCCCAGCAATAATGCGGTTAAAAGTCGAGGAAGGCGCAAATTCAAGACCAATTGTCTTGCCAGCTGATCCTCTCCTAAAAGTTTTGGAGGAAGCCAGTATGGTTCCGGGTAGCGGCCAATAAAAACTGAACCCAGCAATATCACCAGGACTCCCAAACCCAGGAGTAAAAACGTTCTAGAGAGCGTTTTATTTCTCATTAACCTCTAATTAGGGAAGATCCCCGGTTAATCTAGGGACGACCTCTGATTCAATCACCTCAAGTTCGAGATTGTATAACTCTGAGTAAAAAGCATAAACTTCTTCCATAATATCAATTTCTGTAGTTAAATCTGGGTGGATTTTGGTTGCCAGCCACTGTAATCCCAAGATCCAACGGGTATCCGGTTGATCCCAGCTGTAAAAATCAAAGGCAAAAGCAAAAAGCATGTTATCCTGCACCGCTCTCAGGTTGCTCCAGATTGGATTGGTAATTAATTCTGCCTTTACCGCTGCGGCGTTGCCCGAATAATCAATGATATAGATTTGATCCGGATCCCAGGCTGCGATTTGCTCCAGATTTACGATGGTCCACCCACCGCTGACTTCCAGACTTTTCCAAACCGGGAATCCCCCAGCTGTTTCGACCATGGTTGTCTGAAGCCAGGAAACAGGCGGCACACTGAAAGCAACTTCCCCGCCCTGATCAGAATATTCCAGAATCAGGACTGACGGCATCTGGTCTGAACCGACCCCTGAGACTAATTCTTTTATTCGGGATACCCGTTCCTGGTAAAAACCAAT
>JAZFRV010000236.1:0-2872 GCA_036445875.1 Anaerolineales bacterium | reverse complement strand
TCTATGATTGGACCGGTGTAGGACCCATCTTTGATGAAAACTTTGATGGAATCCGGATCATGATGGAAGCTCAGGGAATCACCCTTGAGAACGTTGGTGAGTAATCCACCCTAACTATCACAACCATAGCCCCGGACCAAAGGTTCGGGGCTAATTGAATCAAATCCTATGTTAGAAATAAAAAACCTCACAAAAATCTATGAGGGGGGAACCCAAGCTCTCTATGATGTCAGTTTCACCGTAAAACCGGGTGAATTCCTGGCAGTTATTGGGTTAAGCGGCTCAGGCAAATCCACCCTATTACGCTGTATCAACCGTCTGATTGAACCCACAGAGGGACAAGTCATCTGGAACGGGGAAGATGTCACTGCAGCCAGCCAGGAGGAAATGCTGCGCATCCGCCGAAAAATAGGCATGATCTTCCAGCACTTTAATCTGGTCTCACGCTCCAGAGTGATTACAAATGTTCTGGCGGGACGCCTGGGTTACGTAAATCCGGCTATGAGCCTGATAAATCGTTTCCCAAAAAGTGATATGGAGATGGCCTTCAAGCAGTTGGATCGGGTGAGCATTGCTGATCAAGCTTATAAGAGAGCAGATGAACTCAGCGGCGGCCAGCAGCAGCGAGTTGGAATTGCCAGGGCGATGATGCAGGAACCAGAAATAATCCTCGCTGATGAACCTGTCGCAAGCCTCGACCCTGTCTTGGCCCACAGCATCATGCAGTATCTGGAGACCATCAACAAGGAAGAAGGAGTAATGATTCTCTGCAGTCTGCACTTCCTCGATCTGGTACACCGCTATGCAGATCGGGCAATAGCTCTCAATGAAGGGAAACTTATGTTTGATGGATCCCCTCAAGACATTGATGATGCAAAATTTAAGGAAATCTACGGCAAAGAAGCTGAGCGGGTAGGTTAAGGATAGGGCTTATGAATAAGAAAAAACCATCTCTGCTGCGATCACTAGGAACAGCTCTGGGAGTATTCCTGGTATTAGTTGTACTTGCTTATGGTGTCAAAGTTACTGATGTAAATTTTGAGACTACCCGTTCAGAAGATCGTTTAACCCAATTAAGAAGGGTTATTCGTGCTCTTGTAAAACCAGATATTATCAAATATGAGACAGTAGATACGAATGTTGAAATCCCTTTTTATCTCCCCTGTCCCGAAAATCAGGAAATCGAGATCCCTGAACCTGATACCAGTCAGGCATACCTGGTTTCAAATGTCTATTGCGCCTCGCCTAAAGAAAAAGCTATTATTCAAGGTTATAATTTTACCCCCGGCTCAAAAGGTCCAATAAACTTTATTACTTCCAGTGGAGTAAAAAAACAACTCGGAAATTTTGAAATTAATGGAGAGGGTTTTTTCCAGTTGGAAGTAGAACTTCCAACCAGACAACCCATCACTGAAGCCCAACATATCCGGGCGACAGCAAGGCTTCGAGTTGGTGGCCCAAAGTTAACGGAAACAGCAATAGTAACCTGGGATAAAATCATTGAGACCGTTTTCATGGCCTTGCTGGCCACAATAATCGGTACAGCGATTGCCATTCCCATTAGTTTCCTGGCAGCCCGTAACTTAATGGCTGAAAACAAGACCCCATTAACCAGTATTGCTTTCTCGATCATTGGTTGGCCAGTGGGAATTTCCCTTGGTTTCCAGGCTGTTAAAATACTCAGAAATATACTTACTCCGATTACCACAAATTCTTTTTATACTGTTGGTGGACTTGTCATCGGACCTCTCCTGATATACCTGATCCTGCGCATGAGTATAAACCCTGGTGACACTGAACCAAAATCGGTTTTATCAAAGACTCTCAGAATCCTGGTCCTTACCCTGGCGGCTTTATTAAGCATTGCGACACTGCTATTCCTAGAAACACTATTTATAACAGTTGGTTTATCAATCGTTGAACCTCTCGGAGCATTTGGTTTCATAGGGAACTTCATGTATCAGATTGGAGAAGCTTCAACTTTGATTATCCCAGCAATAGCAGCCTTGGCAGCAGGAGCTGTCGTAGGAGGTGCGTTGGGTGGGATTGGTCAAACCATCAGTGACAAAGCTGCTGCAGGCATTGTAAAGACAGTCAATCTTCTAACAGCGGCATTTGCAGGAGTAGTTCTATTTGCTTTGATTGGAGCCGGGATTGATTGGCTCTATCAGATCGGTAACCTCAGCAAAACTCTTTACTGGCCAGCCGGTATTGGGGCTGCTGTGGGTATTTTTCTGGCTCTTATAACCGCTCCAAAACAAGCTCTACCTACTGGGATGGTGATATATGGCATCATCCGCACCATCCTGAATGGGACCCGATCCGTAGAATCTCTGGTCATGGCGATCGTTTTTGTGATCTGGGTTGGTATTGGTCCCTTTGCCGGTTCTCTGGCATTGGCATTACATACTTTAGCTGCCCTGGCAAAGCTATACTCAGAACAGGTAGAAAGTATCCTGCCCGGTCCATTAGAAGCTGTCCAAGCAACTGGTGCAAACCGTTTACAAACAATCGTTTATGCGGTTGTGCCGCAAATTGTTTCTCCCTACATCTCATTTACTATGTACCGCTGGGACATCAATGTTCGCATGTCCACCATCATCGGTTTTGTGGGTGGCGGCGGGATCGGTTTCCTTCTCCAGCAAAATATCAACTTGCTTGACTACCGAGCTGCCAGTGCCCAAATGTTGGCAATTGCAGTCGTTGTTGCCTTGATGGATTACATCAGCTCTGTGGTGCGGGAACGGATGACCTAACCTAAAATTATATTCAAGCACATATCTCTAAATATAGATCCGCAATCCACTCAGGATTGCGGATCTTTTTATATCAAAAGGCTCTAGTAGCTTTTGAAGCTATCGAAACCTTTATG
>JAZFRV010000235.1:0-4224 GCA_036445875.1 Anaerolineales bacterium | reverse complement strand
CCTGAGCAAAGTCATCGATGCAACCATGTCCCTTCCGGCTTTGATGTTTATGATCCTATTAGCCGCGATTCTGCGTGAAATCGATCTGCCCTTTCTGAAAAGTAATTCCACGTTAACCATTTCGTTGGTATTGGGCGT
This sequence comes from Anaerolineales bacterium, assembly GCA_036445875.1. Lineage (GTDB taxonomy): Bacteria > Chloroflexota > Anaerolineae > Anaerolineales > UBA11858 > B10-G9. The sequence continues at coordinate 4,086 of JAZFRV010000235.1, read as the reverse complement.
TTTGTCCTGGCCTACTGCCGCCAGGTTGGTTCGAGCTGTTTTCCTGACCTTCCGGGAGATGGAATATGTCACTGCAGCTAAAGCGCTGGGAGCGTCAAACTTGCGTATCATCATCAGTGAGATCCTTCCTAATGGGCTGGGCCCGATCATTGTTGAATCCACTCTTGGTATCGGTTATGCCATCATGGAAGAGTCAACCTTATCATTTCTGGGTTTTGGGATCATGCCGCCCACTCCCAGCTGGGGAAATCTGTTGGATAATGCCCAGGAACATCTTTCCGAGTACCCCTGGTTGGCAATCTTCCCGGGATTAATGATCTTCTTGACCATCATATCGATCAATTTTATTGGAGATGGCCTCAGAGATGCTCTGGATCCCTATAAGATTCTGGCACAAATCGATGAATGAAAACCACCGAAATCAAATTGGTTAAGGAGTAGGTTTGGATAACAATAATGAGCAATTCCTGCTAGAAATCAAAGGATTAAAGACCCATTTCTTTACCGAAGACGGGATAGTTAAAGCTGTAGATGGGGTCGATTTTAATGTCAAAAAGGGGGAAATCCTGGGATTAGTGGGAGAATCCGGTTGTGGAAAAAGCGTTACTGCATTATCTATCATGCAGCTAATTGGAAAACCCGGAAAGATCATAGAGGGAGAGATCAGTTTTGGAGATTTGAATCTCCGAGAACTAGCTGTCGAAGATATACAAGATATTCGAGGAAACAAGATTTCGATGATCTTCCAGCAGCCTCAATCCAGTTTAAATCCGGTAATAACGATCGGTGATCAACTCGCAGAAGTATTCGAGATCCATTCGGATCTTGATAAACAGGAAATCTGGGAAAGATCTGTCGATCTTTTACGTGTAGTTGGCATCCCTGATCCTGAACAAAAAGCCCTCGCCTATCCCCACGAGATGTCTGGTGGACAAGCCCAGAGAGTGATGATCGCCATGGCTCTTGCCATGCGTCCAGAACTTCTGATAGCTGATGAACCAACAACTGCCCTTGATGTCACTATCCAGGCGCAAATCCTGGATTTGATCCGTGATTTACGCAATCAAATGCATACGGCAGTGATCATGATCACCCATGACCTGGGTGTGGTTGCAGAAATTGCAGATTGGGTGGCCGTTATGTATGCTGGACAAATCATGGAACAGGCAGGCGTAGCGCCTCTCTTTGAAAAACCACTGCATCCCTATACCAGGGGATTGATCAAATCCATTCCGATCCTGGGAGAAACCAAACACCGCCTGGAAGTTATCGATGGGGTCGTGCCTAATCTGGTTGATTTACCTCCAGGATGCAATTTCGCACCGCGCTGCAGGGCCCGGATCAGACATGGTTTAACAATATGTGATGATCGGAAACCTCCCTTGGACCTGATTCTTCCCAACCATTCTGTGCGCTGCTGGTTATTTCATGACAGTGAAGGGCATAAAGCACCACTGACAGATACATACTCGTAAATTACCGTAATTTTTAAAGTGTAGGACTTTATTAATCATGACAAAAGAAAACGCTCTCAATAGTACCCAGGATATGCTGGTTGTAAAAGACTTGGTGAAATACTTTCCTGTTCGTGGTGGTGTCCTGAGAAGGATAGTAAATTGGGTTCAGGCTGTCGACGGAGTGAGCTTTTCGATCCGAGAAGGTGAAACCCTGGGATTGGTTGGTGAATCCGGCTGCGGGAAATCAACTATCGGCAGAACAATCCTTCATTTGCTTGAACCTACAGCCGGATCAGTCGAATTTGAGGGTGAAAATTTATTTGAGCTCAATAAACAGGAAATGAAATCGCGTCGCAGGGATATGCAGATCATTTTCCAGGATCCATATGCCTCATTAAACCCCCGCAAACCGATCAGCGATTCGATTATGGCTGGTCTAATTATTCATAAAATCGGTTCACCCAGGGACCGGGTAGACCGGGTGATGGATATCTTAGGAAAGGTTGGGTTGGAGGATTATCATGCCCATCGCTTCCCTCATGAATTTTCTGGTGGTCAGCGCCAAAGGATCGGGATCGCCAGGGCAATTGCCTTAAGACCCAAATTCATTATTTGTGATGAACCGGTTTCAGCTCTGGACGTGTCAATCCAATCCCAGGTGCTTAATCTGCTCCAGGATTTGCAAGATGAATTTGGTTTGACATACTTATTTATTGCTCATAATCTCTCAGTGGTAGAGCATATTTCTGATCGCGTCGCCGTAATGTATCTGGGAAAAATAGTAGAACTCGCTACCCGGGATGAATTATATGAAAATCCCCTGCATCCTTATACCCAGGCTCTCATGTCCGCAATCCCTATCCCAGTTCCCAATTTGAAGCGGGACCGAATCATATTAAAAGGAGAAGTACCCAGTCCCCTCAATCCACCACAGGGATGTAGATTTCATCCCCGCTGCCCTGTCGCTATGGCCAGGTGTTCAATTGAGGAACCAGAATTCAAAGAAGATAATAATGAGCACTGGGTAGCTTGTTTTTATGTCAACCAAGATTGAAAAGCAATACCTCATCCTGGATTGAAAATAATCCGGGATGAATATTTTGCCCAAATATATAGGAGAGATTTTATGCCTGTCCCGAAAGAAATTCTGTATTTGACAGAGAATGATGTACAGAAAACAATCACCTATTCTGAGGCTGTAGATTTGGCAGAAAAAGGCATCAAGGCTGATGCATCAGGCAATGTCAATGGTGATAAATACTATATGAATGTTGGTGAGGATGGTTTCATTAAACCTTTCTCGGGATATATTGAGGGAGAGGAACTGGCATTTGTCAAAACCTTCAGTTATTTCCCAATTAACCCCAAGAAATACAACCGGCCAACCACATCATCGATGGTGATCTTGCTGGATGCCGAGACCGGGCTGCCGGCATGTTTTATGGAAGCTGGATTTATCACAGGTTTAAAAACGGCTGCTTCAACAGCAGTGACCACGGCATATTTAGCCAATCCGGATTCTAAAGTTGTGACTATTTTCGGCGCCGGAACCCTGGGGCGATTACATTTACTAGCCCTGGCTGAGCGATTTGATCTGAAACAGGCTAATTTTATTGATATCCAGCTAGAGGCAGCCCAGGCCTGCGCAGCTGAACTTGAGCCAATATTGGGTTTTTCTGTAAATACGATTTCTCTGGATGACAGGGAATCCGCGGTTAGAGAATCTGACATCATCTTCACTGTCACAACCGGTAACCAGGAGCTGGTGAAACAAGAATGGGTACAACCAGGTGTATTTATTGCCAGGTTGGGATCATATCAAGAGGTCAGCCTGGATGTGATCACTGAGGCAGATAAAGTCGTGGTAGATAGTTGGAAATACGTCAGTCCCCGCATACCAGAAATAATCCAGTTGAAACAAGAGGGACGATTTGATTTTAAGGATATATACGCTGAATGGCCGGATATCGTTGGCGGTAGATCTCCTGGACGTGAGTCTGCGGATGAAGTGATCGTTTATATAGCCCTGGGAATCTGGGGAGAATACGCTGCGATCTTGCCCGAGGTTTACCGGAAAGCCAAAGAATTGGGTCTTGGACAGGATCTTCCCTGCTCCCATTAGGTATAACTTTTTTAAGTAGCAGGAGTTGTTGAATTCCAAAACATAAAAATAAGAGAATGTGAAGGAGAATTAAATGAGTATGCAAGGACCAAAAACCAAGAAATTATTCAAGAAAGCGTTGGAAGTCATGCCTTATGGTGTGAATTCTAATTTCCGCTACTGGGGAGATGATGACACCCTGATTGCCACCAAAGGAGAAGGCACCTACGTGTACGATGCAGATGGTAAACGTTACATTGATTATCGTTTAGGATTTGGTCCAATTATCCTCGGACATGGATATTCTGCGGTGGTGAAGAAGGTCCAGGAAGCCATTGAGGGAGGTTCAGTATTCGCCTGGACAACACCTTACGAAATTGAGCTCTGTGAACGCATCATACGCATGTGCAAAGTGGATAAAGTCAGATTGACCAATACTGGAACTGAAGCCACCATGCACGCCCTTCGCATCGCTCGGGCTTATAGCGGTCGGGAAAAGTTCATCAAATTCGAAGGTCAGTATCATGG
>JAZFRV010000234.1:0-6535 GCA_036445875.1 Anaerolineales bacterium | reverse complement strand
CTTGGTTTTCTATTGGTAACCTTGATCACATTAAGTGGAGGATTTTAACTCGTGTCGGGCTTATTTCAATCTCTGTCGGTTGCTATGCTTTTTTTATGCGCTGCAGGCATCCTGCTAGTCAATAATTGGCGTTGGATGACAGGAATCCTGGCTCTGCAGTATATCGGTGTCTTGGGTCTGGTTAGTCTAAGTTGGCCAGTGGAAATTGCTGTAGTAAAGCTTGTGGCTGGCTGGATGGCATCTGCTGTCTTGTTCCTGACTTATGTAAATGTCCCCACATCAGCCGATAACACACCATACGAATTGAGTCTGCCTCTGATATATTTCAGAGGATTTGCCGCGGTATTAATAGGGCTATCTGTATATTCCCTGGTACCGGCTGCTCTTCGCTGGTTCTTGGGAGCTACCAATCAACAAACACTGGGAGGATTATTACTGCTGGGACTTGGATTGCTCCAGTTAGGATTATCGAGGCAGGGAATCCGGATCGTCATTGGATTATTAACTTTTATATCGGGTTTTGAAATATTATATGCAACTTTGGAGGCATCTGTATTAATGACCGGGTTGCTGGCAATACTAAACATCGGAATTGCTTTCATCGGTGCTTATCTTATGTTAGCAAGTCACCTGGAGGAACAGAGTTGAACACACCACAGCTGTGGATCCTATTTCCCCTTCTGGTCTCAGGTGTCTTCCTGTTCATTATGAACCGGAAGCGGGTTCTAAAATGGGCAGGAACCATAATCAGCTTTTGCCTGGCTTTGCTCGCGGTGAGGCTGCCTATTAATCAGATTTTCAATTTTCTTTTTTGGGAATTGCGGATTTCAGATGAAATGCTGATTTTCGGCAGACGTTTTATTTTGTCGGATGCCGATCGACCAATCGTGGTTTTGTTTTTCCTGTTATGCACTTTCTGGTTTTTAATTCTCGATCCAAAAACAGTCCCTATCCAGATTGTTCCCCTCGGTTTAGCCGGGACAGTTCTTATTTTAACTGCGTATGCCGTAGAACCCATCTTTTATGGAGCTTTGTTTTTTGCTTTTTTAGCATTGATTAACGTTGTTTTATTATCCCCTCCTGGACAAGAACCAACTCCTGGAGTGCTGCGTTTCCTGATATTTCAGATCCTGGGCATGCTTTTTATCCTTTTTGCCGCCTGGTTAGCGAGTTGGATAGATCTCAATACCGGTGATCAGCTATTGTTAGTAAGATCGCTAATTATCCTGGCTCTGGGTTTTGCTTTCTTGCTGGCTATTTTCCCATTTATCAGTTGGATTCCAATGATTGCTGAAAAGAATCATCCCTTCCTGATAGGATTTGTACTCAATATATATTTACTCGGGGTATTCTTGTTTGGCTTACGTTTTATCTCTGATCCAGGTTGGTTTGGTCAAAACATCAACATCCAGCAGCCGTTACAATTTGCTGGGATTATTATGCTTGGTTTTGGTGGCGGGATGGCCCTGATTTCAAAACACCTGGGTCGGATGATGGCGGCGGTTGTAATCTCGGAAATCGGCAGATCACTCCTGGCTGTAAGTTTGTTCCTATCGGGTTATCACCTCTTTTTTGCCATGGTTATTGTTCAAAGTTTGGCATTGGGTGTTTGGTCATTGTCTTTAACCCATCTTCAGCAGGTTATGAAAGATTTTGATTTTGATTCTGCTGCTGGAGCAGCCCGTCAATGGCCCATCACTTCTTCCGGTTTACTAGTGGGTTACTTTACCCTGGCGGGATTACCTTTATTTGCCGGATTTCCAATTTACTGGGCGTTGGGGAATGGCCTCAATCCTAATCCCCTCTGGGTAAATTCCTGGTACGTATTTGGGACAATTGGATTATTAATCGGGGGAGTACGCACTTTAGCAGCATTAACCAGAAATTCAGGTGAGGAGAATGTCCTGACCTTGAGTAGTTCGTTTTATCGAACATTAATATTAGCCATTAATCTTATTTTAATCTTATTGGGTTTATTCCCACAGATACTGACAGGGATAGCACAAAATATATCTAATTTAATGATGGGATCATAAAAAAAACACCTCTTCAGACCGCGAGTGATTTACTGATAGGTTTTCAGAATTGGTCATGCTATAATTTCAATGCTTGGAGAAATCCGATGATAGGAGAATGATTGATGGAAAATGAACAACTGGAAAAGCGCATTAAGTGGCTGGATGATGAAAGAAGAAAGGATAAAGCCATCATCTCAGAGTTAGGGGATCGCTTAGAGGAACTTGAAGGGAAACTCGATGCCGCAAGTAAAAAACAGACAGAATTTGACAGTGATATCAATCGGTTAAGAACGTCATTAACCCGAGTTGATGATTTTGATGATGGTTTGGCAGATTTTAGATTGGAGCGAAAAAAAGAGCTGAAGGATTTTGAAAAATTAACCAAATCCTGGATTAACGATGCCAAAAAGAATCTACGAGCACAAATCCAGGGATTAGAGGCGGGGCAAAAATCCCTGGTGGAAGATTATAAACAGGTCAAGGATTTGGAAAAGAAGATGACCGCCCGGATCGAAGAAGAAACCCGGTTTAATGCTGTTTTGCGGGAAATGGAAAAGGATGTCGGTGATATTGATCAACAGTATAAAGAATATATCCGCTATTCACGGTCAGCAAAAGAGGAACGGCAGAAAGAGGTAAAACGGATCACGGATTTACAAGGGGAGCAGACAGCCCTCCGGAAACGAGTTGATGAAATGCGCGGGTTAATGGATCTGGTCAATAGTGATAATCAGAAAATAAAGAACCGCATCCAGGAATTAGAATCTATTCGAAGAGATCTCAAAAAAGAACAGGATAGTTTCCTGGAGAGTGCTGCACTTCAAAATACGAAACGAGAATCTACCTGGAAGAACTGGATGACTCGTTTTGACAGCATTGAAAAACAAGCCCTGGATCTGGATGAACAGATGACCAAGCTAGATTCCACGCACCGGGGCGTTAAACGTATGCAGGATGAACTCAAAGATCTTTCGACGCTGCTGGATAGACGAGTTAATGAAATCACCGAAATGCAGCGCCTGGCAGATGAACGTTTCCGCCAGGAATGGGGAACTTTCACCGCAGACAATCAAAAACGCTGGACCAATTACACCCTCTCTCAAAAAGAGCAATCCAAGGTCCTTGAACGTCAATATAAGGAAGGGGAAGAGAGGATTTCTGTCCTGGAAGATGGCATGCAGGAGATTGAAGATCAACTGGGACAACTTAGCTCTTATTCCGAAGCCCAGCTTCAAGGCTTATTGGGTTTGATTCGGGAGTGGGCGGGTGAATTTGAGCAAATCATGGATGGTTTCCGCTGAGAAGTTTGGTCCCGATTCCCTAATCCCATCAAATACGGAAATTATTTCAGTAAAGTTACCACAATCTAACCATGTTTATTATTGGCACAGCGGGTCATGTTGACCACGGTAAATCAACTCTAATAGAAGCTATCACTGGAACTCACCCCGACCGGTTGCGGGAAGAACGCGAACGGGAGATGAGCATCGTCTTGGGGTTTGACACCTTTCAACTACCAGATGGGAAAAGAATCAGTATTGTAGATGTTCCCGGACATAGGGATTTTATCGAGAATATGCTCTCTGGAATTGGCAGCATCGATGCCACCCTGTTTGTGATTGCAGCGGACGAGGGAGTGATGCCTCAAACCCGGGAACATCTAGCCATTCTTGATTTACTTGAAGTTGAAAAGGGAGTGATTGTTTTGACCAAGATCGATCTGGTGGATGATCCTGAGTGGCTGGATCTTGTAGAAGTTGAAATTCAGGATTTGGTGTCATCAACAGCTTTAAAGAACGCGCCAGTGGTTAGAGTTTCCGCTAAAGAAAAAACCGGACTAGATCAGCTGTTTATTGCTCTAAGTGATGTTCTGGCTGACCAATCTCCCCGAATTGACCTTGGCCGTCCCCGTCTCTCTGTTGACAGAATATTCTTGATGTCTGGATTCGGTTCTATTGTTACCGGAACCCTGCTGGATGGAACATTTAAAGTGGGGGATGAAATTTCCCTGCTGCCATCAACAAAATCAGGAAGAATTCGGGGATTACAGACCCATAATCAAGATCTGAATGAAGTTGGTCCTGGTTATCGGACTGCTATCAATATATCGGGCATTGAGAATGTAGATATTAATCGGGGCGATGTTGTTACCCATCCAGGTGATTACTCTCCCACTCGACGACTGGATGTGCAGTTCCGCTACCTGGCGGATATTGAGAAACCCCTTACTCATGATCTGGAATGTAAATTCTTTCTTGGCGCAGACGAAACCATTGCCAGGGTGCGGTTGCTGGGATCAGAGATCTTAAAACCAGGGGAGACGGCCTGGCTGCAGTTGGAAGTTGAGGATCCGGTGATCGCCATGCGTGGGGACCATTTTATTTTGCGAAGACCTTCGCCGTCTGAGACCCTTGGCGGAGGAATTGTTCTTGACCCCTATCCACCTTATCGACATAAACGTTTTGATCAGGAAATCCTGGATCATTTAGAAACCCTCTCTGCCGGAGATCCGGTAGATGTGCTCCGGCAGACGATATCACGAGCGAATGTCCTCCTGTGGGAGGAAGCCCTGGATCAGTCTGGACTGGATAAGGAAATTGGGGAGGAGAGTTTAAATCAACTTCTTGAGAGCGGACTTGTCCTTTTGTTGGAGGATGGATCCACAACAAACAAATATGTGTCTATGCGTTCAACCTGGGATGAGATTAAAATAAACCTGGTGGGTATGATCGAGAAATATCATAGAGAATATCCGCTTCGTTCTGGCATGTCACGGGAGGAATTAAAAAACCAATCAGGATTTCCCGGACCAGTATATAACCTGGTGATTGAGGCGCTGATAAAAGATGAAAAAATCTCTCGGCTTGGCCCTGAAGTATTGATGGAGGGATTTCTAATTAGTTTTTCATCTGAGCAAACAGAATTAGTCAATAACCTGATGGAAAGATTTAAACAGAATTCATTCCTGCCTCCTTCTGTAAAAGAATGCCGGGAGGATGTAGGAGAAGAGCTCTATAATGCGCTGTTGTCTTTGAAAAGACTTCAGCAAATTTCTCCTGAAGTTGTCTTCACGCCTGAAACTTATCAGAAAATGATTTCAGAGGTGAAGAATATCCTTGAAAAGGACCAAACAATTACGGTTGCCCGAGCCCGGGATCATTTTGGTAGCAGCCGGAAATATATGCTGGCTTTTCTGGAGAAGCTTGACTCTGAGGGATTTACTGTCAGGGAAGGGGATGTGCGCCGTTTGAAAGAATGACCTGATACCCAGTAATCTATAAGCTCATTTGTATGATTCTGAATTCCAGGATAACACCGGTTCAATCCAGAGAAAATCGGCGATATAAAATGCCCTGGGTTCTTTCCTAGCAAAGTTTGGTTGCCCACTCAAGATACAAACTGTATTGGGTCTTCTCAGCGTAAAGGAAAATCAGGTCAAGCGAACCGTCCCCGGTCTCATAAAGACCCTTCATTATATCCAGAGCATCATCAACCTGAATATCCATCATGCTGGAAAACTCAAATTGAGACACATTTTATTATACTAAAGATGTCCGCTCTGGTTCAATTCCCGGGGATATGAATTTTCCTCCGGGAGGAAGTCCTTGGGCGAGCCGGTGGGTACTGTATCCACCCAGTGTTCCGATCTCTAAACCCTGCAGTGTTTTCCAAACCTTACAGTATAGGTCCACGGATTGCCAAATACACCTTCAACATCAAATCCGGCTTTTTCACCCTTCTTTGATGTTATGTATCTTAAGGGGTAATCCGGATCAGGGAAGAACTCCGTCACAGCCAGGATTCTATTAACCTTTAATACTCACCACACCTCAGCTAATACTTTGGCTTGATCAGGAATTTCCGGCAGAACCGTGATCATATAGACCAGGTCAATAGATCTTTCCTCACATGGCAGCTGATAGGCACTGGATTCATGCAACCGTATATTTTGGATTAACTAAACCATTTGTTCTTTTCTCCAGGGATCTCCGATTGTCCTGATTTACTGAAGGCTATAGGTTGAAGTGAGCCTTATCAAACTTCACTTAAAGATCCTCAGAGATAAGGTGGAAATGCAGATGGTCAACTTCTTGAGTTTTGCCTCCATTAACAATCAATCGGTATCCTTTCGAGTAGAGGTCGAAGGTTTGAACCAGGTCATCAACCACACGAAATAACTCAACTTCAAAAAGCTGATCCTCTGTGGGAAGATCCGCTAAAGACCTGAGTTTAGATTTAGGGACAATTAAAATATGCAGGGGATAGGAGGGGGATGGATGATGAAATGCCAGTAACGAATTTGTCTCAACCAGGCGTTCTCCTGGAATCACAAAACTAAAATACGAAAAAACCCAGTGAAGGATCAAACCGCCTATCCAGGTTTTAGCAATTGAATGAAGTAAATGCTTCATGGAATATTTAATTTATCTACCTTAAACTAACTCCGGGACACTCAAGAAAGAGATCCTGGGGATTTGTTTTGAATTGATCCCAGAAAGGAAAAGTTCTACATTGAT
>JAZFRV010000233.1:0-7018 GCA_036445875.1 Anaerolineales bacterium | reverse complement strand
GGTGAGATCTGTTTCAGAGAAAAGATTGCTAAAAAAGAGTGGTTACATCTCTCCGGCGGTCATGGAAAAAATCAACCAGGGTTTAGCTCTTTCCCTTTCCTTGGATTACGCCGTGGATAGTGAATTTTAGTCCCAGGAGCTATAGCCGCAGTAATATTTTCCATACTCGGTTTTTACAACCCGGACATTGTTCTCATCAAGGAATACCCTGGCATCCTCCCAGACTGTTTGATTATCTTTGAGCGCTTTTTCTGCCCGGTAGGCAGGAAACAGGAAGCTCTGCCATTTCTCAGAATCCTCCTTAATATTATCTGCCCGGCAGGCCAGGACAGCGCCAATTTCCTCTTTTTCCCGATCGGTAAGCGTCGGATCATCTGCCAGCTGGATCAATACCGGGATGGCATCATTGGAGAGAGTCTTTAGATATTGAGTATCAAGGGCCGCCTCCTCCACTTTGAGACGTTGAATGTTTTTTTGGATGATAAATCCATCGATGTTAACCGCGTTCATGGTTAACACGAACCCTGCTACCGCAGCAGTTGTTGCCAGGGTGAAGAAACGCCACTTCTGGAAGATTTCCAGCACCAGGATGGCCAGAAACAGGATCCCGATCCACAAAACACACAGGTGGGAATAGGTTCGCAGGCGAGTGAAACCATAGGCAGCTTCATAAAGTGCCAGCCGCTGCAAGGAAGACACCAGGATCACACCGATAAAGGCGGTCATGGCGCCGGTCAGCAGGGAAAAGGTGACCCGGTTTCTTTCATTTTCCCTTTTAGTAATGTCGCTTAATACTATGATCACAAATAGTGTAAAGAAAGCGACTGCCAATAATTCGCTAAAACCGCGCCGGGCATATTCAGAATAGGTATAGCCATCCAGGGAAATATTTTTCTCTCCCCCGAAAAAATACTTGAATTGAATGGTAACAAAGGAGAAAAACAGCAGGTTGATCGCGCCCAAAATAATCGTGGTTTCGGTAAAACCCAGGAAACGGGGCGGCCAGGGTTGGTCTACACCCACTAACTTTTCCTCCTCACTTTTTAAGAGAGCATACAGCATTAATCCCGCAGTCAGGAAGGTCCAGATGCTGATTAAAACCAGACGCACGATATACTCCGGCAGCTTCTCCAGCCGCAGCAGCTCAATGATATCCTGCAGCCATTCCGAGAAGATAGGATCCGCTGCAGATAACAAAGAAGCCAGGATAGCCACAATTGGCAGAGCCAGCATGATGCCTCTTAAGTAAGGCAGGCTCTTTTTCCAACCGGGTTGTTTGGATTTTTCCTCCCCGGACTCTTCTGTTTCTTCTTTTTTGGAGGTAAGGAGATTAAACGGCAGGGAAATGGAATTCACAAATAACCGGAACCCGCCTACTATATAATCACTCAGGCTGTAGGCGTACCAGCGCCCGCCCCGGAAAGATAATAGGAACAAAGCCAGAAAACCCAGGCTCAACAGGTGGTTCAGCGTCCTGGTGAAAGGTTCTTCCCGTAAAAACCCCAGAGTGCTGAAGAGCATTATCAAAGCCATCAAGGGCAGGCTTTTGCCGATTGGGGGTCTTTCTTCTTTCCTGGAAAGATAAAACAGACCGACCAAAAGCAGCAGAAGGTGAATTGCAAACGAGATCCCGATAGGTTTATTCCAGTACAGGATATCAAAACCCCAGCCGACTAACAGCGCGGAATACCAGAGAGTGGATCTGTTCCTTACCATACCCAGCTCCTTTATGTGGAACTATTTTGTTGAAAGGAAAAAATTGATAAGTACTTAGATACGAACCATTGAGAGGATCATGGCCAGGATAATAAAAATACCAATGATGCTCATAACAATTTGTTGCGTTCGCATTCGACGTTTTTTGCGGGACATAAGACTCCTTAAGAGTTGCTGTTATATTCAGGTGGGGTCATTTTAACACAGGTTAGCCTTATTCCAAATGCTTTTTGATAGATTGAGCGATTTTGAGAGTTATTTTTGGTGTTTGAGAGATTTCTTCCAGGCTGGCCTGCCGGATATTCTGGATTGTGTGGAATTTCATTAATAATTCCCTGCGCCGGGCAGGACCAATCCCGGGAATTTTTTCCAATATGGATTCCAATCCCTGGCGGGACCGGCGTTTACGGTGAGCAGAAATAGCAAATCGATGGGCTTCATCCCTTGCTCGCTGCAGTAAATGCAATCCGGGAGAATTTTTATCAAACCGTACCGGGTAGTCTTCCCCGGGAAGGTAGACTTCTTCATGTTGTTTGGCCAATCCGGCAATAGCGATCGTATCCAGCAGGTCAAATTCCTTTAGTACTTCTATTGCCCGGTTCAGTTGGCCTTTTCCACCGTCGATCAGAACCAGGTCAGGCAAGGCTGAAAATGAGGGATCTGGTTTTCCCCCGGGTTTGGATTTTTCCTCCCCGGACACAACTAGCCGTTGAAATCTCCGCCGCAGAACCTCTTCCATGCTGGCATAATCATCGGGTCCAACTACAGACCGGATATTAAATTGCCGGTAGTGGCTATTTTCCGGGCGGCCATTCTGGAATACCACCATGCTGCCTACCAGAGCGGTACCTTGCGTATTGGATATGTCATAACATTCAATCCGCATTGGAGGGGAATTCAAATCTAATCCAGTTTGCAGGGCATCCAGCGCTCCCTCGGCCCGATCCTGCTCCGATTTTTCCTGCGATTTTAAAGATGCCAACATTGAGGTCGCATTTTCGGCTGCCATATTAACCAGCTTTTTCTTATCACCTCTTTGAGGTACAAGCAGCTCTACTTTTTTTCCACCCCGTTGACTTTTTAACCACTGACGGATTATCCTGGCCTCTTCCACTTCCCTGGGTAGCAGGATTTCGTTGGGAACTGTGGGAGCCTGATCGTAAAATTGTTTGATAACTTCTGTGAGTAGGTCCCGATCAGCGGTTTGATCGGTATCTTCAACCAGGAAATATTCCCTCCCGGTTAGTTTTCCACCCCGGATAAAAAATACCTGGATGCAGGCTGTATTTTCCTGGCTGGCCATGGCAATTACATCAGAATCGGTAAATTTGGTGGAAATTATACGCTGCTCCTCGACTATCCGTTGGATTGCATCCAGTTGATCCCGGATTTGGGCAGCCCGTTCGTATTTCATTTCTGTGGAGGCTTGTTTCATCTCATCTTCAAGTTTCTTGACAATCGAGTCTGTTCGGCCGTTAAGGAAAGCTCCCAATTCTTTGATCATTTTCCGGTATTCATCCTGGTTGATGCGGCCGATGCAGGGAGCTGTGCAGAGTTGAATATCATAGTACAGGCAGGCCCGCTGGTCTTGCCCGGTGATGGTCCGGCTGCAGGTAAGGTAAGGAAAAATCCGCCTTAATAGATCCAGGGTCTGGTTAACTGCCCAGACATTGATATAAGGACCATAATAACGGGATCCGTCTTTTTCAACTTTGCGAGTCACCGTTACCTTGGGAAAGGGATCTTGCCAATGGATTTTGATAAACGGGTAGCGTTTGTCATCCTTAAGTTGGACGTTAAAATGTGGTTGGTATTCCTTGATCAGGTTCATTTCCAGGATCAGGGCTTCCAATTCGGAAGCAACGATGATCCATTCAATGTCGCTGATATTTTTTACCAGCTGGCTGGTCCGGGGATGCTTCTGGGCACTGGTATGGAAATAGGAACGCACCCGGTGGCGCAGGTTATTGGCTTTCCCCACATAAATCACCTTCCCGAGTTTGTTTTTCATCAAGTAACAGCCGGGTTCCTGGGGGACTGTTTTAAGAATATCCTGGATGTGTTCAGAGATTTCCATGACAAAAAAATTGTATCACAGGCGGGATTCCCTCCAGCTGAATACCCTTTAAGGGGAGATCTGCTAGATTATCGGATTTCCTAGTCTTTGAGGAAGAATATCCTGCATCCGGATGCTTTCCGAAACTTGTTCCCTGGATGGGTTCACCTTATACTATGGCTATGTTTTCCGCACCTGAGTTACCGGGATTTTCCCGTTATTGGACCGTATCCGAGGTAAATACCTACCTGAAGACCCTGATGGAGGCTGACAGCAGCCTGCAGGATCTGTGGGTTGAAGGGGAGATTTCCAATCTTTCCCGACCAGCCTCGGGTCATCTTTATTTCACTCTCAAGGATCAAAGTTCTTCCTTAAGGTGTGTGATGTGGAAAAGCCGCGCCGCATCCCTGGGGAGCCTGCTGACAGAAGGGGCATCCGTTGAAGCTCACGGCAATCTCAGCGTGTATGAGCAGCGTGGTCAGTACCAGCTTTACATTGATTTTTTGAGACCACGAGGAGAGGGAAAACTTTACCAGGAATTCCAGCAGCTGAAAGCCCAACTTGAAGGGGAAGGGTTGTTTGATCCTGACCGGAAACGGACTATTCCCTCCTGGCCATCCAGGATTGGCATCGTTACCTCGGCTACCGGGGCAGCCTTCCAGGACATGAAGGATACCCTGCAGCGTCGCTACCCATTGGTGACCATCCTCCTGGCACCGACTTCTGTCCAGGGCGAGAATGCCCCGCCAGAGATCGTCGCTGCCTTGAATCGGCTCTACAGCCTGAAACCGGATTTGATCCTGATAGGACGGGGAGGCGGGTCAATTGAAGATTTATGGGCGTTTAATGATGAACGGGTAGCCCGGGCAATCTTTGATTCTCCAGTTCCGGTGATCAGCGGCGTAGGGCATGAAACCGATTTTACGATCTCTGATTTTGTGGCAGATCTGCGGGCTCCAACCCCAACTGCAGCAGCGGAATTGGCTGTTCCGGACCAGGGGGAATTACGAATAGGAATTACCGAATTCGAAGGCAGGTTGTTAAGATCTATCCAGGGAATTCTTTCTGAACAACACTGGAAGCTGGAAACCTTTTCCGGGCAGATCACTCGCCTATCCCCCCTGGGGGAAATCAGCAGCGGTCGTCAGCGCTTGGATGAATTATCCGGCCGATTGGAAAGAACGGCAGCGGGGTTTATTCGGGCGGCAAAAGATCAGTGCCGTTTCTTAACGGCCAGGCTGTCTTCCCTTAACCCGGAAGCTATCCTGAAACGGGGATATGCGGTGCTGACCGCCAAGGATGGCGCAACCGTCTATCAGCTTGGACAGGTTAGCTCTGGCGAACAACTGCAAGTTAGGGTGAGCGACGGGGAATTTGAAGTTATTGAGAGTAAACGTCCCTCAAACTAAGAAATTTGTCTCGATAGCCCAGTAATGCTCCCGGAGATTTCAGAAACTCCGGGAGCCTATTTTAGAATAGGGACTTGGTCCTTTAAAGGACCAAGTCCCCCTACCTTATTTTTGAGTGAATGACATATAATCAGGATCCCAATCTTCCACGAAATTTTTATAATCCCGCTGTTTTTCAACCAAGGATGATCCTGCTTTATCATCCATGATATCCAATACGATCCTGGGATCAATATAGATTGAAGATCTCATTCCAACATATTCGCGCATACTAGAAAAATTCCAATCCTCAGATTTGTTCACCAACTTTGCAGCTACCGGGTTGAGATGAATATATCTGGAAAGATGGACAAGGTACCTGGTATCATCGACTGATTTTAATCTATATGGACCCTGAAAAAGATGACCAGTCCTGTTGTAGATGCGGTTGAATGGAACAGTGTAGGATAAAGCCAGTTTTTGCATAGATTTAGGCAAATTATGTTCTTTTAATTGAATTAGTAAATGGTAATGGTTAGGTAATAAACAGTATGCCAATAACTTGGTTGTTGATCCGAGATACAATAGAATCTTTGAAAGGAAAAAATGATAGTTTCTTTCCTCGATAAAGAGCAAATTGTCAGAAACGGCTTTGTTATAAATGTGATAATAATGTCCTGCTGAAAGAATGATATTACGGCTTGGCATACAAATACCCCCTTAAGTATAGGCAGAGGACCAGGTCCCTTAAAGGGACCTGGTCCCTGGATCAATATTATTTAATGAACATGCCCGTGGTCGAGCTCTTCTTCAGAGGCAGTTCGGAGATCAGCAACAGTGATCTCGAAGGTCAGTGTTTTTCCAGCCAAGGGATGATTAAAGTCGAGAGTTACTGTATCCTCGTCGGCGGCAGTGATCTGAGCGCTGAGGATATCTCCCTCGTCATCCTCTAAATCCAGGAATGTACCCACATCCAGGGGAACTTCTTCACTGAATTCATCTTTTGTCGCCTCTTGAGTTGACTCGGGATCATACTCGCCGTAACCTTCCTCAGGCGGAATCACCACAGTTTTTTGGTCCCCCACTTTCATACCATATAAAGCATTTTCCAAACCAGGAATGATTTGTCCGATTCCCTGGATAAATACAATCGGTTCCCCATCTTCCGTGCTTTCCAGCATTTCCTCTTCCACGATTAATTTGTAGTCTAGTGTCACTACCAGATTATCCTGTATTGCTTGAGTCATTTTTTTCTCCTCTCAGGATGGTTTGCTCTTCTGTTTCAGATCCCGGACCAGGTACCAGCTCAGGTCCTGCATTTGGAAAAAGAGATGATAGGTTTGATTCTGGCAATCCATTACCAGGAGATGTTTCCCATCCTCGGTTTCCCACTGTCGACCCACATCCAGGATCTGGATGGATTGGTTCTCAATTAATAACTCAATCGGTATCAGCGATCCATCACTTCTAAATTTGGTGGTTATTTCAATCTTTTCCATCGTTTATCAAAAATTGGTATAAAAATTCCAATGCGGTTTGGGCAATTTCTTGTTTATTTTCAATCCGGTTTCCCCCGGCGTTATGCTGGAGTGTCCAGATTCCACTGGGAGTACTGAGGCCAATCCAGGTATATCCAACTGGTTTGTCCGGAGTTCCACCGGTTGGTCCGGCAATTCCACTTACCGATAATCCAATATCCGCCGCTAAAGCACGTCTGACTCCCAGAGCCATTTCTTTGATCGTCTCTTCACTCACCGCACCGTATTTCTCAAGTGTATCCCAGGAGACTCCCAACAGGCGAACCTTGGCTCGGTAAGCATAGGCGGTGATGCTGCCCAGGTAATATGTAGAGGATCCA
>JAZFRV010000232.1:0-2047 GCA_036445875.1 Anaerolineales bacterium | reverse complement strand
GAATCCTACCCTGAATTCGGTATTAATAAACTTTGAGGGCAGCTATCTTTCTAATATTCGCAGGGCCGCTTCAGTATCTGTGCTTGGTTTGGTTGGTTTGCTGATCCTGCTCCAGATCGGATTGCTGGTTCTATCGTTCTTGAAGTCCAATTGGTTTGTAGGAATTATTCATAATGCCCAAATCCTTGTTCAGCAGAAAATATGGTTTTATATTCTGGGAACTATTTTTATATTGGGAACCTTGATTGCAGGACAGTTCTCGATTCCGGCGGAATATGTAGAGGATCCCATGCAGAGGATCTTTCTGGAATTAAACCAACCCTTGTTTTTATGGTTCAGTTTCATAAGCCTTGAAGGCCTAGCTGGTGTGTTGATATTCAGCGGATGGTTAAAAAAGCTCAAATCCCCGGATGTTTATCGACCGGTTTTGATATTTCTGATTTTGTTCAGCCTGGGTTTCGGACTGATACAAATGGGATATGGGTACAAAAATATCAATACGGAAAAAAACAATTTTGACCTCACCGGGTTTCCCATTATGGGGTATCAGGTGATCCTGGCTGGTATTATTGCTGCTCTGGGATTGGCCTTGGAAGAATGGCTGAATAAACATCAGGGCACAAACAAATGGGCTTCTCCCCGATTCAAGGATATTGCAGCAGGAACCGCCTTATTTCTAACCGCCTTTTTGATTTGGAAAGGGATCCCTCTGAGCGAGAATACTTTTTTTGATCAGCCGCGGCCTCCCAATTATGAGTATTATCCGAATTCAGATGCTTTGATATACGACAGGACCGCCCAGAGTCTTTTGGCAGTGGGGGAGTTTCGTACCTATTTAGGGCAGGATGAGTTTCGTACCTATTTAGGAGACGAAAACATCCCAATTGGACTCCGATCAGCTCTAGTCTTCTTCCAGGTAATGCTGAATCGAACAGACGGTTTGGAATATGAAGTGGTCAAAAGACATAATCCAATTAGCCACCGACCGATTCTGGTTTTTTTCCAGGCAGTTATGCATCAAATAGCCGGATTGGGGTATGAAGAGATCATCAATCTGCAGTTGGCTGTTTTTTCACTTTTGCCGGTTTTGATTTATATCTTAGGAAACACTCTGCATTCCCGGGCAGCTGGTTTATTAGCAGCTGTTTTGATTATCTTAAGGGAGAGAAATGGGCTTCTATTGGGTGGAGTAATTACCGGTGTCAATTCAAAATTGTTGATGACAGAAATCCCAACTATGATGGGAATCGTCTTGTTTTTGATCCTTTTTATTCAATGGGCGAAAAGACCAGGAGAGCGGACGATCTTAGCTCTTCTTAGCGGAGGCGCCCTGGGGGCGACCATGCTTATCCGGCAGGAAGTAGCTGTCATCCTTCCTTTTGCTGCGGTAGGAGCCGCTTTATATAACCATAAAAAATTTGGCATAATCATGAAAAATATGGTTTTGATTGGATTTGGGATCTTGCTGGTGATTACCCCCTGGATCTACAGGAACTGGTACAAAACTGGTATTGTTTATTTGATTCGACCTCACAATCAAATTTATTTGATCACCGATACACTTGAGATCGACCCGGATCAGATCAAGGAGGAAGATAGTTTACTGCTCAGGGATGATCAGTTTTTAGTATCTGATGTGACACCACTTATTCGCAATGAAATTAAGATTACTCAACCCTCTGATAGCAGCGCATATCTAAAAAGCCTCGTACTTAATCAAGGTGTAAATAATGCTGATGGATTGGATTCAACCCTGGATTTGCTGCTAAACCACTTCGCAAATCAAACTATCCAATCTGTGGTCTATCTGCCAGGCAATCCGTTGATCCTGGACCTGGATTATCTCTCAAAAATGGTCACCGGGAAGCTGGATCGCTATTACGGGGGCCTTTTCTATTCTCCTAAAGTGTATGTAAAAACCCTTCACTTTTGGTGGACGGATTGTGATGGTGGGATTCCACGACTATCAATTCTGTCGGTTTCTCTCACTTTTGTGTTAATTTCGATTGGAATCTCAGGAGTTTGGCGGGAGTGGGGCTGGATTGTA
>JAZFRV010000231.1:0-5117 GCA_036445875.1 Anaerolineales bacterium | reverse complement strand
GGGAAATGCCAGTGATGTTATTTGAGATGCGGAAAGCGCCCATGAGCTGCAGTAAATTGCCAGCCTGGGCAGTCGATAAATCAAGACCGGGGATATTTGAGGTTGCAAACTCCACTAGCAGGGTATGCAAGATGCCACGAATAATATCGATACTGCCGAGAATTATGGAAACCAAAGATATAATTCTTGGAATATTTGGGTTGTTATTCATATCACCAATCTTACCGCCTTTCATAGTGGTTATGGGTATGTCCTGCTGATAGATTTCATTGATTACCTACCGGTTTAACCGGATAGAATGTAAACCCTGGATTTCATTATGGTAAAATCGACCCTCTATCCTCCACGCCAATCCTGAGGTTTCACCCCCGATTGGTGTCCATGACACTACACGTCCAGCTGATTTGATTGGTTTATTGGTTTAAGGAGTGTGTTATTTTGAATGGTTTCAAGGGTGTCGAACGGAAAATTACCAGAACTCTATTTCTTTCCACAAGTGTGGTTTCCGCAGCTTTGATTACAACCGGAACAGTAAATGCGATCACCGGCGCTGAGCTGAGTGGTGTCATAGCCTGGGCTGGCTTGCCAACTACCATCCTGCTAATTTCAGCAGCTCTGGGTGCGTTGACCCTGGGTTTGATAATGGAGAAAATCGGCCGCAGAAAGGGGATGGTGATTGGATTAGCATTTGGGGCTATGGGGAGTTTTTCTGCCGGCACTGCCATCTGGCGCGGATCATTTCCTCTCTTCCTGGTTGGCATGGCCCTGATTGGCTTTGCTCGATCAGCAATGCACTTAGGGCGATTTGCCGCCGCTGAGGTTTATCCTCCAGCGAAACGGGGGCAAGCTATCGCCAATGTTGTTCTGGGCGGAACAGTTGGTTCAATTGTTGGACCGCTTCTGGTCGGCCCCGCAGGAGTTTTAGCCATTCGGGTGGGTTTGAATGAGTTGGCAGGACCCTATGGCACAGCGCTGGCCCTATTTGTCCTGGGAGCTTTGATCATCCTGATCTGGTTGCGTCCTGACCCGATGGAGCTTGCCCAAGAGAAAACCCAGCAGGATCAATTAAAACAAAAGAATCCAGAAACGATTCGAGCGATTCCAGAAATATTACGGCAACCTGGCATTCTGGTTGCGATTGCAACGATGGTTGTTGGACAGGTGGTGATGGTGATGGTGATGGTGATCACCAGCCTGCATATGAAATCTCTGGAACATCCCTTGTCAAATATCTCAATCGTCTTTTCTTCCCATACTTTTGGGATGTATGCTTTCTCGATTTTCTCGGGTCGATTGGTAGACAGATTAGGACAGGAGGATGTAATTATCCTGGGATCTGTGATTCTCATTCTCGCTGGATTAAGCGCCGGCGCCTCACCGGATGTTGTCCCGATTGCGATTGCTTTATTCCTGTTGGGGCTGGGCTGGAATTTATGTTACGTGGGTGGATCTACTCTTCTGACCGATCAACTTTCTAGTGGGGAACAATCTCGCATGCAGGGTGTAAATGACCTGTTTGTGGGATTAGCTTCCGCATCCGGGAGCCTTGGAAGCGGATTCGTCTTTGCTGCTCTTGGATACCAGATGATGGGTTTTGTCGGAGCTGCATTTGCAATCATCCCCCTTGTTGCAGCGATCTGGTGGCTGAGAAATTCAGCCAGACGAGTTACTGCTTAACAACCACATACAAGGTCAGACAATTTTTATCTTTAGATTTTCTCTCAAATATTTAATCTGGTAGCAGCCATACGGGTTTTGTTTTCTTGTGGATGAAATCTCTGATATTGATATTCTGAAATTAACTTAATACATCATTTAATAATCCTGATCAAGGTATTTAATGAAATAGTTATCTCCCCTTGACAACCAGGGTGATGAGGGCTATACTGGGTACATATAGATAATTATCAATATGAAAACCGTCCAGATTGGAATCAACAAAGTTGAATTTGCTAAAGCGCTGGCTGATGAGACCCGCCAGAAAATCATGGCCTTATGCTGCTGTGAGTTGGTCAGTGTCAATGAGATTGTTAATAAATTGGATGTGGCTCAACCAACCGTTTCTCATCATCTAAAAATCCTTAAGAATGCAAGATTGGTCAAATCTGAGAGACGAGGGAAACAAATTTTATATATCCTCAACCAGAAGCGATTGGCAAGAGGATGCTGTCAGGTTGCTGAAGAATTTGCTCCCAACCAACCCTTAAAAATCATTGTTGAAGTACCAGACTGAAGATTTTTTTACAATTACATATCGAAGAATATAAATATATCAATATATTAGGAGAATATAATGGCAAAGGTTAATCAGAAAGACGAAATCCGGACTGCCGTTCGGGACCGTTATGGGAAAATCGCCGATAATACCCAACCCGGGTGCGGCTGTAGTCCATCCCAGGGATCGTGCTGTGATCCAGAAAACGATATTCAAGAGAATTTGGCGATACATCTCTACCAGGATACAAATGTCAGCGAACTCCCTTCGGAAGTGACTGATATTTCCTTGGGTTGTGGAGATCCAGTTACTCTGGCATCCCTGACAGAAGGACAGACTGTATTGGACCTGGGATCAGGTGGAGGGATTGACTGCTTCCTGGCAGCCAAAAAGGTTGGTCAAACCGGAAAAGTTATTGGAGTGGATATGACTCCGGCGATGATTGATCGGGCCAGAATTAACAAAGAAAAAATGAGTGTAACAAATGTTGATTTCCGCCTCGGGGAAATCGAACATCTCCCGGTATCTGATGATAGTGTTGATGTGATTATCTCAAACTGTGTGATTAATCTCAGTCCGGATAAACCCGGCGTATTCCGGGAAGCATTCCGAGTCCTTAAGCCTGGGGGGAAACTCGCTGTAAGCGATATTGTCACAGATGGAGATCTTCCAGATATTATCATGGAGAGTCTCAGCGCTTGGGCTGGTTGTATTGCTGGTGCAATGGATGTTAATGATTATGTTAATGGACTCCAGGAGGCAGGTTTTGTTGATGTGCAGGTAGAGGCATCTTATTGGGACACCGAATTTTTTGAGGCTGCTGTCGAACAGCTGGAACCAGAATTAAAAGCCCGCGTTATGGAAAAGAAAGAAGATGGCCAAAAAACTATGTTGATAAATGTTGGTGATGGAAAGAAAATGATCGAGGGTTATGACAAAGAATTTGATCCCCAGAAATCCATTTTTAGTGCCAAGATAACTGCCTGGAAATCCAGTTAACCATAAATACCTACTAGATGGGTTCAACAGAAGAGAAATAAAAAACACTTGATTTCGAAATCAAGTGTTTTTTGTTGTGATATTCGTAAGATTCGAAACTGCTTGTTGTTTCATTTAATACAATTAGTTTTGGTGAACGGAGCGATCCCTGCAAGATGACAATTTTTCTAAAAATATTTACTTCTTCGCTGTTAGGATCGACCGGGACAAAAACAAAAAACAACCTTTCACATAAAGGGAGTATTAGCTCCGCTCACGGGCAGAAAGTCGAGGTATTGAAAGGGATTTTTTCTAAAGTTGCTTAGTTAAGAAGAAACGTTGATGCCCGCTGGGAAAGTCTGGTAATTCCCCATATACCTGGTAGCCATATTTTTGATAGAATTCTGGTGTCTGAAAACTGAAGGTGTCTAGAAAAACATTCTTGGCGCCCCGTTCCCGGGCGATATCTTCAGCCTTTGATAAAAGCTGCTGCCCATATCCCTGGCGGCGCAAATCCTCTTTAACCCATAATAGGTCCAAGTAGAACCAATCCCAATAGGTTGCGCCGATTATTCCCCCCACAACTTCCTGATCAGGCCCTTGAAGAACAAAACACAGGCGGGTATGACTATCTTCGCCTGCCTGTTCCTTATTGTATGTTCCAACTCCCCGTCCGATGATTCCCCAGGCAGATTCTTCTGGCTTTTCTTCGTAAACAATCTGGTATTCTTGATTCATGATTTACCAATTCCTGATGATCTGTTTTTTTATAATGTACTCAGTATAACATGAGGAAATTCTTGGGACTGAGCTTCAGTAATTAAATTCGTAGAATAATAAAACTACTCTCAGAGATGGTCTTTGTCCCCACTACCAAATTTCATCAGAATACAATATGATAAGGATAAGTAAAAATATTGGGGGAGCATTTAATGAAAGTTCAGTTACTAAACCGAGTTTAAGCTTCCCTTTCTGTTATGCCTACTTACCTTCACCACTTATGAGATGAATAATTATTTAAAGCGTATACAAGGAGGTTTTTGGGTTTCGCTCTATTAATCTAACGGATGAACTAAGCGGCGTGAACTCCAGTGTCCGCTGGAGCGGGGGTTATGTTGGCTGAATATATAATTTTCGCCCAATACTGCTTCTAGATATAGCGGCGAACCCTTTTACAATACTTTTTAAAGATATCTCCGAATTTCTCTCTAAGAGATCTCTCTTCCCGTAAGATGGCCAAATAATGGGTTAGCAATATTGCTACGAAGAAGAGCAGCATTAACCAAAGGGATCTATTGAGAAAGAAAACTGAGAGATAGATAGAGATCCAAGAAAGATACATCGGATTCCTGCTAATCGAATATGGTCCGCTTGTTATCAGTTTACCCGGGGAAACCATATCAAGCAAACCCGCCTCTCGAACTGACCAGATCATCAAGATAAGCCCAAGAATGAGAAGGATCAATGCCAGAACAATCCAAAAGATCTTCGATGGGAAGAGTGGTTGAGTGAAGAAAACATCGATGATGATCCCAATTACGAGTGGGATTACTATAGTTTCGGGGATTGGCAGGTTTTTCATTATTACATTATTGGCAACCCAACGGATGAGCTCACCTGTCCTGAGTAGCATGAGCATAGCCAATGCGGAGCGAAGGGTTCTGCCAATTGAGCTAGTAGCCCTTGCCGAAAGGCAGGGAGATTATATCTTTATAGAGGGGTATAAGGCACATTAAAGCCATCATTTACCCGGAAATTTTATTTAAAGCTGAAACTTCCTTGATGGCATGCCACGGCGTAAGCGCCGGATTGATATCAGCCTAAATCGAAAAATTGAGATTAACCCCTCTAATCAGGTACTAGAAGAGAGTTTCTCTTTTTTCAGTTTTCGCTTTTCTTTTATTGTCAGTTTTGCTTTCTTTTT
>JAZFRV010000230.1:0-3863 GCA_036445875.1 Anaerolineales bacterium | reverse complement strand
CATATTCAACTTGCCGGGAAATTGAATAAGCGAAACCTGCAGTTGCCACAGGGGGCAGATATTACAGAGAAGGGAGATGATTGGTTTCGTTATCAGGTTACTGTACCTGAAGAGATCAATCCAGTTGTCCTCCAAAACCTGGTATCAGCGGGTTTTGGCATAGTAAGGGTAGAAGAAATCGAACGCAGCCTGGAATCGGTTTACCTCCAGGCTGTTAACCAGGAATCAGCAGAGGAGATTAACCATGTGGCTTAATCTTCAAAAAGCGATGATCGTTACCAGGCGAGAGGTTAAGGATCAATTCCGTGATTGGCGCATCATTGCTCCCATTATTATTCTGACCGTCTTTTTTCCCGGATTGATGAATTTTACAGCCAAACAAGCAGTTGATTTTGTTGCTAGGTATGGCGCCCCGATTATTGCAGATCGTTTGATACCATTCTTATTGATGGTGGTAGGTTTCTTCCCGATCTCGGTTTCTCTGGTTATCGCTCTGGAAAGTTTTGTAGGGGAGAAAGAAAGAAGGAGTATTGAACCCCTGCTCAGCAGCCCGTTATCAGATGTTCAACTGTACCTGGGAAAATTAATGGCAGTGATATTGCCCCCATTGTTTGGCAGCTACCTCGCGATCAGTGTTTACCTGGTGGGTGTCTACCGTCAAGTAGGCTGGGTCCCGGATCTAACATTGTTGATCCAGATGGTTGCTCTGGCTACAGTTCAATCCCTGGTAATGGTCAGCGGCGCAGTGGTTATATCATCTCAAACAACTTCTGTCCGGGCGGCTAACTTGCTGGCATCTTTTATTATCATACCCATGGCTTTACTGCTGGTAGGCGAGAGCATGATCATGTTTTGGGCTCGTTATCATGTTTTGTGGTGGGCAATCTTTGGCCAGGCGATTATCGCTTGGTTTTTGGTACGTACAGGAATAGCGCACTTTAACCGGGAAGAATTATTAGGCCGGGAGCTAGATACACTTAATTTGAAATGGTCCTGGACTGTATTTAAGTCAGCCTTTATCGGTCAGCAAGGACCTTTCCCGGAGTGGTGGCGGATGAATGTCTGGAAAACCATAAAAATATTAAAATGGCCAATCCTGCTGGCAGTTTTATTTACAATAGGAGGCTCACTGATCGGCAGCGCTCAGGCTGAAGTCTTTTCAATACCGGCAGATTTACTGAATTGGGAAAATCTAGAAGAAGGTTTTGTTTCCGGAGTAGAGGAAGTTGGTGCTATCCGGTTTTTCTCAATTCAAGGTGCAGGGATGATCTTTTTTCATAACCTGAGAGCTATCACGTTGGCGAGTTTACTGGGTATTTTTTCATTCGGTGTGCTGGGAATTATCTCTCTAATGTTACCGTTCAGCATTATCGGATATTTTACAGCGATTGCGGGTCAAACCGGTTTATCTCCCTGGATATTTTTCCTTGGTTTTGTCGCTCCCCATGGGATTCTTGAGATTCCTGCAATTATTCTCACCGGGGCATTAATAATCCGATTGGGGTTGGTCTTGGTCACTCCTAATGAACAGTACACGATTGGAGAGTCCTGGATAAGAACCCTTGCCGATTGGGCTCGAATAATGTTGTTGGTTATTGTTCCACTCTTGCTGGGTGCCGCATTTTTAGAGGTGTATGTCACACCCATGATTGCTTTAAAATTATTCAGCCAATAAGGGGTGATTGTTATATTTAGGAGCTTCTGATGGCAAAATTAATATTCCTGGGTACAGCCAGCGCTGTCGCTTTCGAAGGACATGAAAATACCTATCTGGTTATCCAGGGGGATGAATCCTCCCTCCTGGTAGATTGTGCTTCAAATCCAATCCTCAGGTTAAAGCAGGCAGGAATCCATTTTGAAGATGTGACAGATCTAGTTATCACCCACTTTCATGCCGATCATGTCTCGGGACTGCCTAATTTATTGATGGATATGTGGATCCTGGGAAGAAAAAAACCTTTCAGGATTTATGGAACCGACCATTCAATTTCCCGGGCAGAAAAGCTGATGTCTTTGTTTGATTGGGAAGAATGGAAGGATATGTACCCGGTTTCATTCCACACTCTGCCGGCTGAAGAACGGACCCTGGTGTTGGAGAACCAGGAGTTCAGGATTCACTCCTCTCCTGGGGATCACATAATCCTGACAATTGGACTCAGGATCGAATCGATTTCTAATGAGTTTACTGTTGTTTATTCCTGTGATACCAATCCTCATCCCGCAATCATGCGCTTGGCATCTGATGCAGATATATTAATTCACGAATCGACAGGTCCTTATGAAGGACATTCTACTCCCGCTCAAGCTGGAGAAATTGCTTCCCAGGCAGGTGCAGGCAAACTATACCTGGTTCATTATTCAATCTATGGAGATAAAACCGCTTCTTCGATTGTTGAGGATGCAAAAAAAACCTTCCCCGGCGAAGTAATCCTGGCGGAAGATTTTATGGAAATTGATTTCTTGAAGTAGGGATTTCCCAGTTACCAGCCTTTGACGAAGGGCACCCATTCCTCATAAATATTCAAATATTTTCGGAATAAGTAGGCTGCTGATGTCGGCGGCTGCTGGGGGTTTTTCCCTAACCTTAATCCTGATTGTGCTAGAGTATAACCCCCCTTTTTATGATTACATACTGCACAGGCAGTAACCAGGTTTGACCAGGTGGATTCACCTCCCAGATGCTGGGGGAGGACATGATCCACCGTTAGGTTTCTAGCTTGGTTACCGCAGTATTGACATCTGTTCTGGTCACGTCTGAATATTTCATGTTTTGACAATTTTACAATAGGTCTTGGCCGTTTTATGACATGGTGTAAACGGATGATGGAGGGTTTTGGGAACGATCTTGTAACAGTCCGGATTAATCCGCGTCCGTCCATCACCAGGTTGGCCTTACCGATCAGAATTAATCCCATCGCCCGCCGGGTTGTACAAATATTGATAGGAGCATAATTGCCGTTTAGGACAAGAACTGGCTCATTCATTTTTGTTTCACCTTCGGAAATTATAGCATGTACTATCATTCTTGCTCAAGAAATCTCCCCTTTTCTGAAAAATTTCACCAGGAAGGGGAGATTTGAATATAAGCCCAATAATAGAGAATGATTGTGGGTTCTGTCAGATTTGTACGGTAAAATGGGGTAGTTAATTTGGACTGGAGGAACTATTGAAGAAATATCTCAAAGCGTATGTCTTTTTACTGCCCATATCAGTTTCCCTGGTTGTCCTAGATCAATGGACAAAATCCCTGGTCCGGGCAAATTTGTTATTTAATGAAGTTTGGATGCCCCAGGAATGGTTAGCGCCTTACATCAGGATTGTAAATTGGCATAATACTGGTGCCGCCTTCGGTATTTTTCAGGGAATGAATGGAGTCTTTTTGATTCTGGCATTTCTTATTATCATCATGATCTTATTTTATTTTCCGAGGATCCCGGCCGAAGATATTTATTTCAAACTTGCCTTGAGTTTGCAGATGGCAGGAGCAATGGGGAATCTGATAGATCGTTTATACCGGGGATATGTCACGGATTTTATCTCTGTGGGAAGGTTCCCGGTATTTAATGTGGCAGATTCCTGCATCACAATGGGTGTAGTAGTGCTGCTCATTGGGATGTGGATAGAGGAGAGAAAAACAAAGGATGAGTGAAGGTCCGATTATTATTCATAATCAAACAGAAGGGGATCTCCGACTTGACAAATTCTTAGCGGAAAACCTGGATAACTATTCCCGCTCTTTTATCCAAAAGTTGATCTCTGAAGGGGGAGTGAATGTAGATGGATTTCCGATATATAAAAAATCGGAAACGATAAACCCTGGCGCTGAGGTAGAAATTACGATTCCTCCAGCAAAAGATTCTACG
>JAZFRV010000229.1:0-2330 GCA_036445875.1 Anaerolineales bacterium | reverse complement strand
TCCTCCCAAGTGCAGCTTCCCCGGCAAATCCCTCCCCCATACGCAAGGTAGTGTGCTGCAGGACCTCAGTCCGAAAACCCTGCCCGGTAATAAATTCGAGGGTTAGAAGCTCAGGATTTATAAGTAAAATTGCGGCCGCATCGATTCCCAGTTGTTTAATGACATGCCCGATTAAAATGTTCAAAGTCAAACCCAGATCCAGGCTGCCGGAAATGGCTTGATCAATTTCTCGCATTGAAGATAAATGATCCAGGCGAGCCGTGGCTTCGCCGTACAGGTGTGCATTTTCGATCGCCATAGCAGCTTGACTGGCAATGGCTGTAGCCATTTGAATTTCAATATCTGTAAAGGGGATGACCTGATAACGATCCAAGGTTATCATCCCTATAACTTTCCCTTTGGATGTCATTGGCAAACCCAGCCAAGAGCGAATACTCCCCGATCCATATCTAGCTGACTCAACAGCAAAATGGGGGTAATCCCGAGTGACATCCTCGATAACCAGAACATTATTTGCCGTGATCACTCCTTGGTTTGGGAACTTTGGGTCAAGCGGGAAGACCAATCCCACGATTTCATCTGGTTTGTCAAATCCACTACATGCTATGATTTCCAATGAATTGTCTTTTAGGATTTGCAGCGACAGCGAATCAAAGGGGATGATAGTCTCAAGCTCGGTAATGATTGTTTTTAGCACTACGTCCAAATCCAAAGTGGAGGTAATAGCTTTCTCAATTTCAAGCAAAGCTTCGATGCGGTGAGCATATTCTTGGACCTCCTCCTCAGATCGCTTGCGTTCGGATGTTTTCCCTAAATACTCTGTTATCGCTTTAATAAGATCACGCTCTTCTTTCAGAAATGGCCCCTCATCACTTTCTGGTTTTTCCTCCAGGTAATAAACTTCCAAGATTCCCAAGCTCTTACCCTTCACCAGGATGTCATTGGCTTGCCTCCATTCACTTTCTTTGAAATTGCTAGAACGAACTATTTGGCCATCCAGTTCAAGCTTTGCGCAGGTGATTTCGGGGTACTGCCAGCCCGAGGGAATGAGATCCACAGTGCGCTGAAGAAACTCTTTAAGACTAAGATCAGGCATTTCAACCAATTTTGAAATACTATAGAGGCATTTCAATTCTTTGACACGTTCGCCAAGATCATGGGTCCGCTTCTGCAGATTCTTTTGATTTTTTTGAAGGTCGCTTGTGCGTATTTCAACCAAGTTCTCAAGATTGTCATGCTGTTCTCTCAGCTCTTCCTCCAGCCGTTTCCGGTCAGTTACATCACGAAAGAAGATAATTCTCCCCCCGAACGTACCTTCTTTTTCATAGAAAGGCGAATCGCTGAGTTCATAAATCCGGTATTCTCTGCCGCTGGTGAGCTTTAATTCAATTGTTTTTTCTCTCGTTTGAGGAGATCGTGCGCCAAGCGGTAGCAGTTCGGTGATAACTTCTTCCATTTGTTTCCCAACCAGCTCTTTCGAACTGAGATCCATAATGTCCTGTGCAGAGGAGTTCACTTCCACGATACGGTCCTGGTTGTCGAGGATCATCAATCCATCTGCCATGCCGGTAAGCACGGCGGCATATGCGACTGGCTTGATATCGAACAATCGCCATTGAAACATGCCCACTGCCAATAATATGCCAGTAATGCTGAAAGCGAGAGGAGTAAGATCCAAATTATTGAAGGGATTGATCTGCAGCACATAAATGAGGTTACCAACCCAGGGCACCAGGATCGCGACAAGAACCACAAAGGTCTGCCAGCGGAATATTTTTGCCGATCCCAGGGTAGAGCGGAAGGTGATAAAGGTGGCGACCACCAATACCAGATAGCTGTAAACCCAATAGACCCAAAACCCTGGGCCGTAGGTTTTCTCAGAAAGCACCAAGCCGTCTTCTAGGTATGGAATATACTTGACCCATATAAGCCCGTGGATTTCATTCGTCCAGGCAAGCCCAAGGGTGATCACCGGTATCACTGCCAGCCATACCCGCCACTTTAGGTTCAACTTCTGATAGAAACCGGAATGATTCAGTACATATCCCAACAGCGCCAAAGGCACGCTGACAACGCCAATATATTCGATCTTTGCCCACAGGATATTGTGCGATAAATCCTGGTCAACCAGGCCCAGCAGAGCAGCAGCGATCCATTCAGTGACTCCTATTAATAGCAGAATGAGCGGAATAGCTTCAGAATTTTTCCTGCGGAAGAACCAAATAAACGCGACAATGGATGCACAAATCATTGCTGCGGCTATCATGATCAGTACGTAGGGTGACATTTTATAGGTGCCCAAAGTTAATTTTGTTTTAACTTCTAAAACC
>JAZFRV010000228.1:0-4674 GCA_036445875.1 Anaerolineales bacterium | reverse complement strand
TGTCCAGCAGCACGGTGTTCACATCATCTCCCACGCCAAAGGTAAACAATCGAACACTGCTGGAGGCTGTCGCCTGAATATTGGCGATGATTTGTTGGATATCTGTTATGCCCTCTGTGGGCAGTCCGTCCGTCAGGAAAAGTACTACCATAGGCCTTCCTCTTCCACCATCCACCAGATCAGATCGGAGAGAAAGAGCTTCCAACAGGGCAAGATTTATATTTGTGCCACCCAGCGCTGACATTCTATCCATCCACGATATCGCTTCTAATGCTCTGGAAGCTGGCTGTAAATCATGGGCAAAGTGTTTAACCCCTGTTGAGAAAGCAACCACATTGAATCGGTCTTCTTGGTTGAGATGAGATAAAACGTATTTTGAAGCCTCTTTGGCTTGGTTTAATTTTTCCCCTTCCATGGAACCAGAAGTATCCAGAACCAGGATAATATCCCTGGGAACAATTTGATTGTTCTCCACGCTCGGGGCTGCCATTAACAAAAAATATCCCTCTCGGCTGGTTCCGTTCAATCCTGAAAGATCAGGATAGGTGAGCAGATTCAAACCGATCTCTTCCTTACTGAAAGAGTAAATCAGATCAAAATCCTGATCCGGCAGGACAAAATCCTCCTCGTAGCCTATCACCGCATGATGGTTCCCATCCCTCTCAATATAAACACGGTCCTGATGAGTGGGAGAATAGATGCTGAATAAAGGTTGATCTGACTCGAGCTTGATATGAACTGAACAATTTTCCAGAGGCTGCGCTGAAAATTTTTCTGTATTAAGCGGATAACTATATCTAACCAAGCCATTATCAACTGGAAGTACCTGGGTGTATTCCAGTTCTATTTTTGTTGATCCACCCGCCGGAATAGGAAATATTCTTGCCTGTACGGCATCCCTTCCCACATATTCTAATAAGGCAGGGTCGCGTCGTTCACGGACGATATCCTCATATATTTTCCGAGCTTGCTCTGCAGGCAGGATCTTTCCCTCGATGGGCACTCCATCAACCCACATCACAAAATTTGAAATGGAGGCATCTACTGGCATCGGGAAGATATAGGTCCCTTCAGCTTCCCAATCATGTTCATTAACAAATTCCTGTTCCACCCGTGTGATTGCGATCTGATTATCGATAGTAATGGAGACCCGGTGGTAACGGATAGTTAACCAGGTATCCTCAAAACGGATCGGTTCTTGTATCGGGGGTGGATCGGGAATCACAATGCCATCTGCAAGAGCCGGCTGATAAATAATCCCCATAAGAAAAAAAACCAGACCAAGGCTGACTAGAATCTTTATCGGAAATTTATCGATAAGGAACATGCTTCTCCTCCTCTAATAACTCCTGTTGCTGCTCTTATGACGGTTAGCAAAGCACAAAAGTTCCCGGAATCTTTCCCAAACAATTCAGGTATGAGGAGAAGGAGGAGTATTAAAATTGATAAATAAACTTCATGTCCGGATATTCGGTGAAATAATAATGAACCCAAATATACAAATGACTGAATAATGCTGAGATCAAGGCCGCCTTGGACAAAAACAACCATCCTGGAACCCACCTCAAAAGGAATCCATCAAGATACATTGGATTTGATGATCAGCGAAAGATTCCCATTTTAACAAATGGCATTTCTCTACATTTCTGAGGTTCTGTTTATTTCCCCAGCAATTTTATGGCTTGTAAAACCCCAGAGATTTCTTTCACTTCCAGGTAACTATCCTGGGTAATCACATCCAGCGGGTCATCTTCATGAGACCAGGTCAGGTGATCTGATAAATAAATCGCCCAGGCGCCAAGTTTCAGCACAGGGATAATATCAGATCGCAGTGAATTTCCAATCATAACAAAACGACCGGGATCAATCTGGTGTCGTTCCAAAATTTCGGAATACACTTCCGGCGATTTTTCACTGACAACTTCCACTAATCGAAAATATCCTGCTAACCCGGATGCCTCTAATTTGCGCTGCTGATGAAATAAATCCCCTTTGGTGATCAATAATAAGGGATAATCTTTAGAGAGATTCTGAAGAAGCAGGGGGACTCCATCAAATACTTCAACTTCAGCGGTCAGCATGTGCTTACCAAAATCTATCAACCTCTGGATATCTTTGGGATGAATGGATTCGCCAATTAACTCAATTGCCTTCTCAATCATCGATAGCACAAAACTCATCGCTCCGTAACCGTAATATTGAATGTTTTCTACTACATATTCATCATCTGTCTCCAGCTCATTCTCGTCAATATCATAACCAGACAGAATATCCAGGAAGACATCCTTGCCCTGCAGGTAAATTTCTTCATTCTTCCAGAGGGTATCATCGGCATCGAAAGCAATCCAATCAAACATATTTGATCCTAATTAAGAGATATACATTACAAGGATATACTTACGGCTCCCAGATATTGAATCGTTTTTGATGCTAAATGGATCCCGGCCCGGCAGGCTTCATCCAATTCTTCCCAGGTACAGGCAACCAGATAAACCTTTTCCCCCTCCCTGGCTAATCCAATAGCAGGGATTGAACCATAGCCACCAGGAGTTACAGCCGCTTCCTGAAAGGGAAATTGGATCGTGTCTGGGAACATCATCAACACTTTTACAAATGATATCCAGGGTCACATTATCGAGAACCGCAATTGTGGATTTTATATCATTCACCGTCAGGAATCAGGGGAGGACGCCTTTTTCGCCAATCTTCGTTTTCAGTCAGCTTCTCAAATGCCCTGCCTAACCTTAAGAGCAAGCCTTCGGAATAATCCGGACCCAGGAATTGAGCACCTATGGGCAAACCTTCCTCATCAAAGCCTACCGGAATAGTCAAGCCAGGTATACCAGCATGATTTGTGGTGACTGTCAGCTGATCCGAATACTGCATTAACACCGAGTCACCGTAAACACCGCCAATTGAGAACGCAGTAGAGGGGGTTGTTGGTGTCAGCAGAGCATCCAGACGATACTTTCCCCTGGGATTAAAAATAGAATCAAAATCGCTTCTGATCAGAGCCCTCGCTTTTAGTGCTAACTGATAATACCCTTTATCAAATTGGGCAGCACTTAAGTAGATACCCATCAGCATCCTGAGTTTAGGTTCCACACCAAATGCAGCTCCTCTAGTCTTGCGATATAGTTCCCTTAAATCCGCAAAAGGTTGATCGGTTCGGTAGCCGTACTTCACTCCATCATACCGGAGTAAATTTGACGATGCCTCCACCCGTGAAATTACAAAATAGGTAGGGATACCATATTTTGTATGAGGAAGAGGGACATCAACCACTATATCCGCACCCATTTGGGCCAAAAAACCGGCTACGCTTAGTACGGCATCTTTAATGACATCATCAATCGGGGATTCTTTTAGTTCGCCAGTTTCAGAATCAAAATAAGTGACCCTGAAAAATTCCTCCGACAAACCAATTCTTAATCCACGAATATCTTTTTCCATCTCAGCTAAATAATCTGGTATCGGGACCACTGCAGCGGTATTATCACGGGGATCCTCCCCGGCGATCACCTGCAGTGCCAAGGCAGCATCAGTCACATTTCTAGCAAGAGGTCCCGGGCAATCCAGGGATGAACCAAAAGCAATCAATCCGTAGCGAGATACTCTGCCATAAGTTGGTTTCAATCCCACAGTTCCGCAAAATGCTGCCGGGTGCCGGATTGATCCTCCTGTATCTGTCCCCAATGAAATCGCACCTTCTCCAGCCGCCACAGCCGCAGCGCTGCCTCCCGAAGATCCTCCAACGACTCTGGAGGTGTCCCAGGGATTTCGGGGAACAGGTTTAAACGCAGAAGATTCACTGGAAGATCCGTAGGTAAATTCATCCAGGTTAACTTTTCCGATCATCACAGCTCCAGCCCCTGTCATCCTCTCAACTACTGTAGCAGTGTAAGGAGCAACATAATTGGAGAGGATTTTTGATCCTGCAGTAGCGGGGATTCCCTTCACGGTAAAAATATCTTTTGCCGTATAAGGCACACCGGCCAATGGTCCAGGATTTTCTCCCGCTTTCAACATCTGGTCTACTTTCTCTGCTTGTCCCCGGGCATGTTCCTCGGTCAGCAAGGTGAAGGCATGAACAGTATTAAGGTCCTCTTCTGATTGAGCTTGAGCAGCATCAACTTGCCCGGTTCTACCATCCACAGATCTGACTCGCTCCAGGGTTTGTTCCAAAATCTCAACTGCCGAGATCTGACGTGTTTTGACTAAATCAGCAATTGAATATGCGGGAAGGTCATAAGTTTTCATGAATTATTCCAGCTCCTCATGGGAAATATCCGGGACCACAATGTAACCATCTTCAAGTTCCGGAGCTTGTTTCAGGATATCATCCCGGTGGGGATCCTGGCGGTAGATATCCTCCCGGGGAACAGGGCTGTTTTTTTCCGTATAGGGTAAACCATGCGCTGCAGTTCCGGTTTCTGCGTCGATGGGAATCGACTCCAGAACTTCAATTGAGACCATCTGATTGTTTAATTCCTTGCGTAGGTATTCACCTTCTCCATCTTGAAGCTCAAGTGATGCAAGATCAATTAGGCGATTAAATACATCCGATGATATTTTATCTTTCATGATATTTTCCTTAATTTACCTTGATTAGGAAACAGTATTATTATTTTACCATTGATTATTTCCAGCTCCATTTCTCACTTCTGAAACCAA
>JAZFRV010000227.1:0-36637 GCA_036445875.1 Anaerolineales bacterium | reverse complement strand
ATGTTCAGCTCAGCTTAAATCAGATTCTGGAACTCCAGGGTGGATTAATCGTTACTTTACCCCAGCAAGTTTCTCTCGATGATGCCCTGCGAGGGATTAATATGTTCCAGGAATTGAAAATACCAATTTTGGGTGTTGTTGAAAATATGAGTTATCTGGAAACTCCTTCCGGAGAAAAAATTGATATCTTTGGCTCCGGTGGAGGAGAAAAATTAGCAGCTATGACAGGGGTGCCTTATATCGGGTCCCTTCCGATAGATCCCGAGGTCAGAATAGGTGGCGACACGGGTGTCCCCGTTGTCCTCTCTCATCCGGATTCGCCGGTTTCTGTCGCTTTAAATGATATTGCTGAAAAGGTTGCAGCCCAGGTAAGCGTGCTGGCAGTCAAGGGAAAATAAATCCCTCGGCAGTGAATAGTACCAAGAGAGCGGAGGATATTTCACCTCCGCTCTTATAGTATATTAGCTCCAGGAACCGGTATCCTTTGCGGATATCGTTTCCCGGGATTAATAAGGTAAAATAGGCACATGATGGCACATATAGTTGGTATCCGATTTCATGGTGGTGGAAAAACTTATCATTTTGATTCGTCAGCCTGTCCTGATACACAGGAAGGGGATTATGTGATTGTTGAAACCAGCCGGGGTCAACAATTGGGACAAGTAGTATCCATTTTAGATGCTGCGGGTGGTAAAAAAGGGAGACATTGGAAACCGATCTTGCGTGCGGCTTCTTCGCGTGACCTGGTTTTGCGGCAAGCCTGGGAGAAAAAAGAACAGGGCGTTCTATTAACTTGCCGGGAGATTGCATCCGGGGAAGATTTGGAAGATGTTAAGTTTGTATCCGCAGAATTCAGCCTGGAAGGCGATAATCTGGTTTTCCTGTATTGTTATGAAGAGAAAGGCGACCCCGATTTTAAAAGACTGCTCTTAAAATTAAAGAAGAAATATCCCAAAACCAACTTGGATCTAAGAAGAATCGGACCCAGGGACGCGGCCAAGATTATTGGTGGCATGGGGGCTTGTGGGAGAGAAATTCGCTGCTGCACCGAGTTCATGACGGAATTTATTCCGATTTCAATCAAAATGGCCAAGGAACAGGGGATCTCCTTAGCGCCAACAGAGATCACTGGCATGTGCGGCCGGCTGCGCTGCTGCTTAATGTACGAACATGAGCAGTATATGGAAGCCAAAAAGACCTTACCGAAACAGGGAAAAATGGTATCAACACCGCGAGGAGAGGGAAAGGTTATCCGGCTGAATCCACTCAGTCAAAAAGTTTCAGTTGACCTGGGAGAGGCCGGTATACAGGATTTTGATCATGATGAGGTAGAACGGATTCACAAATGACTGCTATTCTTTCCCAGGCCAAAGATATATTTCCATATTCGCGGGATTTGAGGCGGGATTTTCACCGCCACCCTGAACTGGGATTTCAGGAACATAGAACTGCAGAAAGAATTATTAAAGAACTCTCCACTCTGGAAGATCTTCAGATTCAAACTGGCATTGGCAGAACTGGTATTGTAGGAACCCTGACCGGTGGAAAACCGGGAAGGGTAATTTTACTTCGTTTTGATATGGATGCTTTGCCGGTAGTAGAAAATACCGGCGTCGATTACACTTCTCAAAATGAAGGATTAATGCATGCCTGCGGCCATGACGGTCATATGGCAATCGGATTGTCGACCTCCAGATTGCTTTATGAGAGCCGTGAAAATCTAGCTGGAACGATTAAGTTTGTTTTTCAACCGGCAGAAGAGGGATTAGGGGGCGCCTCTGCAATGATATCAGATGGGGTTTTGAATGACCCAGTGCCTGATATCACCCTTGCCTTGCACCTCTGGAATGAAAAACCCCTGGGTTGGATTGGTATAACTGATGGGCCGATGATGTCCGCCTCTGAAACGTTTATGGTCCGCATCACCGGGAAAGGCGGCCATGGTGGAAAACCTCATGAAGCAGTGGATCCCATAGTCGCAGCGGCTGGAATCATCAATACACTTCAATCTATAATCTCCCGGGAAATACCACCCCTGGAAAGCGGTGTAATCACAGTCAGCTCGATTCATGGGGGAGAGGCTCACAATGTGATCCCTGAAGAAGTAAACCTCACCGGAACAATCCGGTCCTTCACCGAGGATTCCAGAGAATTATTGCTCAATCGTTTCCACGAGGTAGTGGAAACGACGGCAGCTGTATATTTATGCCAGGCTGAGGTAAAAATTGAAGATATCTCCCCAGCCGTTATCAATAATCCTGAGATTGCAGCAGTCTTGCGGCGGGTTGCGGGTGACTTATTTCCTGCCGGAGTGATAGATCCTGGTTACCAAACGATGGCATCGGAAGATATGGCTTGTATGATGCAGGATATTCCGGGATGTTATTGCCTGATAGGTTCGGCAAATCCTGAGAAGGGACTGGATGCCAAGCACCATCAGCCAGAATTTAACTTTGATGAGGAAGTTTTAACCCGGGGGACGGCGCTATTGGTTTCGGCGGTTTATGAACTATTAAAAGATTAATTCAATCAGAATAACTGCCCAGATCAATGATCCCTATTCCCTGGTAGATTCCGGATCGTTTTGTTGACTAATAGGGACCCGGTGTTAGCAAAAGCACCGGGTCTCTTAATTTATTCTTGACGCTAAAATCCGAGAATGTTATAATATGATTAATCTTATTGATCAGATTAATCATATTAGGGGCGAATCTATGGATCATTCAGAGTTCTTTCTCTATCTCCTTCAAAATTCAGAAACTGAAAATGAAAAGCTACCTTCGCTGAAGGATCTCAGCATAGAACTGGGATTAAGCATCTCCAGGTTGAGGGAACAGCTGGAAGTTGCTAAAGCCTTGGGTTTGGTGGATGTTCGACCCCGGTTGGGGATTCGACCACTTCCGTATTCATTTGCACCAGCTGTAGATGCCAGTTTATGTTATGCGATCCAGTTTGATAACAGTTATTTTGAAAAGTTTGTAGATCTTCGAAGGCATTTGGAATATGCTTACTTTCCCCAGGCTGTTGACCTTTTGCAAAAATCAGATCACCAGCAACTGAGGCGGCTGGTTCAGGACGCCTGGGAAAAATTAAGGGGAAGTCCTGTTAGAATTCCCCACGATGAACACCGCCAATTACATCTCACATTATTTAACCGTCTGAATAATATTTTTGTGTCAGGTTTGCTGGAAGCCTACTGGGATGCTTATGAAGCGGTTGGACTAAATGTCTACGCAGACCTGGAATACCTGGAACAGGTTTGGACTTACCACGAACAATTGGCCGAAGCCGCGATTATCAAGGATAAGTCCCGGGGATTGAAAGTCCTCCATGAGCACTTTGACTTGATGGATCGCATGTTGGTCTGATATTTCAGAATTAATCTACTAGAGAAGTTTGGGGTTGTTTTTTCAGGAGTGTGAATGGCAAAAACACAGTTAAAATTGCAAACACAGAAGGTAGTGAATGAATTTTCAATCAATATCGCTACCATAAATGGGTCTGGCAGTCAGACAGCAAATTTAACATTGATAAGATCAATCTTTAAAATGGGGATACCTGTGTCTGGAAAGAATATTTTTCCATCAAATATTCAAGGTTTACCTACCTGGTATAAAATAAGAGTCAGCCAAGCCGGTTATTTGGGACGCAGTCAAAAGACAGAAATTGCAGTCGCAATGAATCCAAAGACTTTTGGGGATGATCTGACCGACCTGGTTTCAGGGGGTATTTTTCTTTATGCAGATCATATTAAGGAACCTATTCATCGGGAAGACCTGATTCTCTGCCCCATGCCGGTAAAATCCATCGTAAAAGAAGCCAAACCTCCCCGTGAACTGAGGGATTATGTTGCTAATATGGTGTATGTTGGAGTATTGGCTTTCCTGTTAAAGGTCCAGCTGGAAACTATCGAAAGCGCCCTTGATTTTCACTTTAAAGGGAAAAAGGGTCCTATCGATTTTAATTTGTCTGTGATCCATGATTCTTTCCATTGGGCTGAAAACAACCTGGAGATTGTTTCACCTTTTCAGGTTCAACCTCTGAATCTAACTGAAGGGTTTAATCTGGCAAACGGCAATACCGCTGGAGGATTGGGCACTATCTACGGGGGCATGCATTTCGTTTCCTGGTATCCAATTACTCCGGCAACAAGTTTACCTGAGGCAATTCTGGAATTTGCTCCAGGCTTGAGAAAAGATCCCGAAACTGGTAAGGATACTTATGCAATCATTCAGGCTGAGGATGAATTGGCTGCGATTGGTATGGTGGTTGGGGCAGGTTGGGCAGGATTACGAGCAATGACCGCTACCTCCGGTCCCGGATTGAGCTTGATGAGTGAATATGCAAGCCTGGCATATTTTGTGGAAATACCCGTTGTGATTTGGGTAATTCAGCGGGTGGGACCTAGTACCGGGCTGCCAACCCGGACAGCACAGGGTGACGTTAACCAAACGTATTACCTTGGCCAGGGAGATACTAGACACGTAGTGCTTATTCCCGGTACAGTTAAAGAGTGTTTTGAGTTTGGTTGGAAAGCCCTCGATCTGGCTGAAAAGCTGCAAACGCCGATATTTGTGCTTTCTGATTTAGATTTGGGTCTAAATCAATGGATGACACCGCCATTTGAGTACCCGGATGAGCCCATTGACCGGGGCAAGATCCTCTGGGAAGAGGATCTGGAAAAGATAAAGGATAAGTGGGGCAGGTATCTTGATCTTGATGGAGACAATATCCCTTATCGAACAGTACCGGGAAATCAGCATCCCAGGAGTGCCTATTATGCCCGGGGTACAGGACATGATGATTTTGCAAATTACAGCGAAAAACCTGAAGAATGGGAAGAAAACCTGGATCGAATTAATAGAAAGATAGAATCATCCAGAGCGATCCTGCCAAAACCGGAAATTACTACCCGTTCCGGTGCTAAGTCTGGGGTTATTGCCTTTGGATCTACAGATTCTGCGGTGAGGGAAGCCTGTGATTCATTACAGGATGAGGGATTGACACTGGATTATTTGCGAGTGCGCGCGCTACCTGTTGCAGCAGAAGTATTGGATTTCATCCGGGAGTATAAGCGAATCTATGTGGTTGAAAATAACCGGGATGGACAAATGCACAGTATTCTTTCTTTAGAACTGCCTGATAGCGCACCTGACCTGGTATCCGTATCGCATATTGATGGTATGCCCCTGAGTGCAGATTGGATCAAAGCAGCAGTGATGGAAGAGGAGAAATCTTAATGGCTGAGAAAACGGTCAAGTTGAATGAAATTGGATTATCCAAAGAAGATTACAAGGGAAAACAAACCACCTTGTGCTTGGGTTGCGGCCATAACGCTATTGTTGGTCAGATTATCTCTGCCTGTTATGAATTGAATATCCCGCCGGAAAGATTGATTAAAGTTAGCGGGATTGGTTGTTCAAGCAAAGCACCGACCTATTTTATGAATCGTGCGTTTGGATTTAATGGTTTACATGGGCGTATGCCATCCCTTGCTACCGGCGCCTTGTTTGGAGATACATCCCTGATTGGAATCGGAGTGAGTGGTGATGGAGATACTGCGAGTATTGGGATGGGTCAGTTTAAACATGTAACACGCCGAAATTTGCCATTTCTCTATATCGTAGCCAATAATGGGGTTTATGGTTTAACGAAGGGCCAGTTTTCAGCTACTGCGGAACAGGGGTTAGCGCTCAAAAAACAGGGCCAGAACCGATATGTGCCGGTAGATATTGTTTGGGAAGCCATCGCCGGGCGGGCATCATTTGTGGCTCGAACATTTTCCGGGGATCCCCAGCAATTGAAGGCACTCATAAAAGCAGGAATTCATCATCGCGGAATTGCAGTCATCGATGTGATCAGTCCTTGTGTGACTTTTAACAACCAGGATGATTCTTTCCATTCCTATGCTTGGGGCAAATCTCATGAGGTTGCACTGCATGAGTTATCTTTTGTCCCGCCTGTTCGTGCAATTAAGGTTCAGTATGAAAAAGGCGAAGCATTGGAAGTACCGCTCTACGATGGTACCCATATCATCCTTAAAAAACTTGCCCATGATTATGAACCAACTGATAGAGCAAATGCTCTCCAGATGCTGGAAGAAGCCAACGATAGAAACGAGTTAATTACCGGATTAATATATATCAATCCGAAACAAAAATCCCTTTTTGACCTGTATGATTTACCAGATACACCCCTGAATCGTTTGCCGAATGAAAAATTACGCCCGGATCCAAAATCACTGGAGGAGATAAATAATCTGATGTTCTAACCAAAATCAGATTTGGTTGTTAATGCAGCGCATTTTATTGAGAATATTCGAAAACATATTAATAGATTTGCATCTGATAGATTGATTAAACTTTATTGGTTGTTGGTTATTGAACTTACCAGGGAGGAGCTATGACTCTTTGGAGACAACCACTTGACAGGGACCGCATTCTTATTACACACGGTATCGTTCATATCGTCGATGACCGGTGTAAAGGGTGCGGTTTTTGCATTGAATTCTGTCCCCAGGAAATTCTAGAGATTTCTAAACGTACAAATGCCAAAGGGTATCATCCTCCGGAAATTATTCCTGGTACTCAATGTATTAATTGTGGTTTATGTACACTCTTGTGTCCTGATTTTGCAATATATATAGAAGATGGTGGAAAACATTCGCCTGAAAGAGTCATACCAATTCACCGCCAGGGGAGTATGGATGAATAAAGAAAAAGGCAGACTTAGCGGAGAACATTTTATGTTGGGAGATCATGCCTGTGCGGAAGGAGCGATCCTGGCTGGCTGTCGATTTTTTGCTGGATACCCGATTACGCCGGCAACGGAAATTGCAGAAAGAATGTCTGTTCGGCTTCCTCAGGTGAATGGAAATTTTATCCAGATGGAAGATGAGTTGGCATCCATGAATGCTATCCTGGGCGCTTCCTGGGCAGGCGAAAAATCAATGACAGCAACCAGCGGTCCTGGGTTTTCATTGATGATGGAGAATCTTGGTCTTGGAATAATGCTGGAAACCCCCTGTGTGATAGTGAATGTCCAACGGGGAGGACCATCTACCGGTTTACCAACACTGGTCGGGCAGCAGGATATGATGCAGGCTAGATGGGGTTCTCACGGTGATTATGAAATTATTGCTCTCTGCCCCAGCTCCCCTCAGGAACTTTTTGACCTGACTATCCGGGCTTTTAATCTATCTGAGAAATACAGGACACCCGTTCTGGTCATGACTGATGCAGAAGTTGGTCACATGACAGAAAAAGTTGTCATCCCGCCTGTTGAAGAAATAGAAATCATCAACCGACCGCTAGTTCATAAAGGAGATCTAGAGCCGGACCATTTCAGAATATTCAGGGATAGTCCTGCAAGTGATCCAAAACATATATCTCCCATGGTGAAAGCCGGGGATGGTTACCGCATTCATGTTACTGGTTTGACACACGACGAGCGTGGTTATCCCGCTATGAACGCTGAAGCAAATCAGTGGAATGTCACCCGCTTGATGGATAAAATCAATGCCAATAGGAAAGAAATAATTGAAGTAGAAACCGACAAACTTAGGAATGCCGAGGTAGTTGTAATTTCCTATGGTATCTCAGCCAGAACCTCTCTCTGGCCGATTGAGCAGGCTAGAAAAGAAGGCATTAAGGTTGGTTATCTCCGGTTAATCACTGTTTGGCCTTTTCCGGAAGATACCATCTCAAAACTAGCCAAAAAGGTCAGCGCATTTGTAGTGCCGGAAATTAATATGGGGCAGATTGTCCGCGAGGTGGAACGAAGTGCTGCCGGGCAGGCACAGGTATTCGGAGTTCATAAACCCGGGGGTGATATTCTGGATCCCGAGGATGTCTTAAATGCGATCAGGAAAGCTGCAGCAGTCCCCCAGAAGACCTGAATCCAATCGATGGGATTTTATGGTGGAAATGTGGAGAAAATTTTATGACAACTGATGAAATGGAACGTAGTGAACGGTTGCGGATTATGAATTATGATACACCGGCTGACAGTGATTGGGAAACCGGATTGCACCCGATGGATGATTTACTGCGTGGAGAAAGACTTCCCCATATCTGGTGCCAGGGCTGTGGTTTGGGAACTGCTTTAACTTCCTTTATCAGCTCCTTACAATGGCTGGAGAAAAATCAGGGATGGGATCTGGATAAAGTTGCTGTTGTATCCGGTATTGGTTGCACAGGCAGGATTGCTGGTTATGTCAGGTTGGATTCCTTCCACACAACTCACGGCAGGGCAATTCCTTTTGCTACCGGTCTGAAAATCGCCAATCCGGAGTTGAAGGTAATCGTCATATCCGGAGATGGAGATATGGCAGGTATTGGAGGAAATCACTTGATCCATGCTGCCAGGAGAAATCTAAGTATCACGGTAGTTTGTGTGAACAATTTTAATTACGGTATGACTGGTGGCCAGGTGGGTCCAACAACACCCCATGAAGCCCGGGCGGTCACTGCTCAATATGGAAATTATGAATTCCCTTTTAACTTGCCTTATCTGGCCGCAGCCAGTGGGGCATCCTTTGTCGCCCGCTGGACAACGCTCCATGCCCGTCAATTGGATTGGACATTGAGGAAAGCGTTAACCCATTCCGGCTTCAGTTTTGTGGAAATTATCGCTCCTTGTTCAACTGCTTATGCCCGTTGGAATCCAGAAGGGAAGGGATTGGATCCGGAAAACCTCCAACGGCGCGGTTTGGAGGTTATGAAACATTACCAGAAAGTAGGACGGACAGAACACGGAATTCA
Organism: Anaerolineales bacterium; assembly: GCA_036445875.1. Classification (GTDB taxonomy): domain Bacteria; phylum Chloroflexota; class Anaerolineae; order Anaerolineales; family UBA11858; genus B10-G9. Next base: position 27,875 of record JAZFRV010000227.1, on the reverse strand, counting down.
TCCCAAAGATGCTCACGTTAAAGTAAATGAGTCCGGAGAAATGATAGAAATCGTAGAAGGTGAATTCCTGCAGGAGTCTAGGCCAGATTTTAAAGAGGCTATTAATCAGCGAAAAGATCTGGCTGAAAAATACTGGCAGGGTGAAAAAGACGCTCTTGATAAACGGAAAAAATTACCACCAAAAAAAGAGAAAGTGTCCCGAACTGAAATTCAGCTGGGTGGTTTTGGGGGTCAGGGCATTATGAGCGCAGGCAAGATTATTGGTATGGCAGCTTCTGTTTATAACAATCTGGAGGCGTGTTTTACTCAAAGTTATGGACCGGAAGCAAGAGGGGGAGCGGCAGGATCACAAGTGGTGATTTCCAGTAAACCTATCCACCATCCTCATCTGACTCAGCCAACCAGCATGATCATGATGTCCCAGGGGGCATACGAAAAATATATTGCAGATCTTAAGCAGGATGGAGTCCTGTTGATAGATGATGAATTAGTGACCCTCCCGGAAGATCACCGGGATGATATTAAAACCTTTGGAATTTCTGCTACAAAAATTGCCAAGGATGCTGGCAACAACAGGGCCGCAAATACAGCTATGCTGGGTTTTTGGACCGCGGTGGAACGAATAGTAGATAAAGAAGCTATGCAGGAAGCAATTGCAGAATCTGTACCTGCTAAAACAGTTAGTTTAAATTTGGAAGTATTTGAAGCCGGCTACAAAAGAGGATTGGAGCTGGATGAATAGTTCGATAGGGAAAAACGATGGTTAAAGAAGTGCTCATCATTGGCAGCAGCCAGGCAGGATTACAAGCTGCATTGGACCTTGCCTTTTCAGGGATTAAGGTGAACGTCATTGAATCCAGTCCGTTTATGGGGATAAACGGAGAGCACCTCTTCCCGGATTATTTATTAAACCAAAGATTGCTGGAAATTCTAAAACATCCGAATATTACTCCCTGGACAAATACATCGCTGCAGAAATTAACTAAAGTGAACGGGATCTTTCAGGCTGTTCTGCAGCAGTATCCCCGATATGTAGATCTCTCGAAATGCACTGCTTGTGGTGATTGTATCGAGATCTGCCCGGTGATAGTTCCCGGATCTGATCGAAAAGCCATTTTTCTGGAAGGACAGCCTGGTTGTGCAGTGATAGAAAAAGCAGGAGTTTCTCCCTGCACATATGCCTGTCCAGCAGGTATTCACGTTCAGGGTTATGTGGCATTGATCGCCCAGGAACGGTACCAGGAAGCATATGATCTGATCCACTCGGCACTGCCGTTTCCATCCGTCTGTGGACGTGTGTGCAATCATTATTGTGAAGAAGCCTGCTCACGTGCGCAATTGGATGAAGCGGTAAACCTGATGGCTTTGAAACGGTATGTGGCGGATTGGGCTTACAGGCGAAAAGATGACCAATCAGAGGATCCAAAGCTTTCTTTGGATAGCACTTCAGATGATAAGCGTCCCTCTTCGGGAAAAAAAGTAGCTATTATCGGGGCAGGCCCGGCAGGGTTAACTGCCGCCCGAGATTTGATCCACAGCGGGCATGCGGTTACAGTTTTTGATGCTAATTCTACAGCTGGCGGCATGATGCGGGTTGGCATTCCTCCTCATCGTTTACCATATGATCAATTGGATTGGGAAATTCAACAAATCCTTTCGGAGGGTGTTGACCTTAAACTGAATACCTGGGTGGATGATATTCCCGGGCTTTTAAGTAATGGATATGACGCAGTTCTGATAGCTACAGGTGCCCACGAGGCAGTGAAAATTCCTATTGAAAATGCTGATCATCCCCAGAACTGGCTCAGTCTAGAGTTTCTGAAAAAGGTTTGTCTGGGGGAAAAAATTGATCTCAGCGGCAGAAAAGTCATTGTCCTGGGTGGTGGTGATGTTGCCATGGATGCTGCCCGGGCAGCAATTCGATTGGGTACTCCAGAAGTCCGATTGGTATGCAGGGGGATGAGGGCATCGTTTAATGAAATCCTGGATGCTGAAGAAGAGGGAATCGAAATCATCCGGGGGAAGGTATTTAAGAAAATAGTCCTCGACCAACGTGATATTTCCGGGGTGGAATGTTTGGATGCGGAAATAGGAGAGGTAATTGATGGAAAACGCCAATTCAGTGAGCTTCCCGGAACTGAACATATTATTCCCGGGGACCTGGTGATTTGGGCTGTTGGACAAAGGCCGGATTTCGGATTTTTACCGAAAAATGACCGGATTACCGTACTTTCTCCGGAAGGAATTCGGGCTGATTCCCGGATGATGACATCGATGGAGGGTGTATTTACTGCGGGGGATGTTCGTCGCGGAACTACCTTTTTTGTTGTTGATGCAGTCGGGGAAGGGCATCATGCTGCCCGGTCCATAGATAATTATCTGAAGGGGAAATTACTCGAGATCACGGAGAGTGGACCTTCGGAAGTAATTCTAAGCCAGAAAGAAATGCGAAACAGGCTTGATCAAAGAGATCAGGTTAGATTTAATAGGGCTGCGATAACTCACTTACCAGTAAAGGATCGGAAAAATAATTTTTATGAAGTTGGTTTGACTCTCGGTGAAGAAGCTGCCTTACAGGAAGCTGGGCGCTGTTTAATTTGTGGTCCCTGCAGCCAATGTATGGCCTGTGTGGAGGTTTGTGAGCCGGGTGCGATAATCCATAATCAAACTTCATCAAGATCGTTTATAGACGCTGGTGCAGTGATATTTGCAGACGATATCCCGATTGAATTTGATGGTGTTGAGGGATACCAAGTTGCCGGGGAGGACCTGGAAACGGGATCGGCTGCCGCGTACCAGGTGATGAAGGATTTAAAATTAAACCTGATTCCTACTATTCAGAATATCCCTCAACTAGCTTTACTGGAGAAGGCCGAGGATAGAATCGGATTGTTCCTCTGCCAGTGTGGAGGTGAGATCTCCGATATTGTCGATACAAATACCCTCAGCGCAGAGGCAGTGAACTGGTCTGGAATAGTCCATGCTCAGGAACTGCAATTCTCCTGTTCTGAAGATGCTGCAGGTGAAATTATGGATATCATCCAGGTAGAGGACCTCGATAAGGTAATTCTTGCAGCCTGCACCTGCTGCTCCCTGGATCAGATCTGTTTCAGCTGTACTTATCAGCGGTTACGCTGCAAAGACAACCTGGGAATTTTTTCATCCTTAAAGAGCAGCATTCCCATCGAATTTGTAAATATCCGTGAACAATGTGCCTGGGTACATCAAGATCTCCCGGATAAGGCTACTGAAATAGCAAAAATCCTGATTATAACTGCCCTGTCACGCCTCCGATCTAGAAAAACTGGAGAGCAATCACACACTTATGAATCCAATAAAGTTCTCATTGTCGGAAGTGGACCAGCTGGGGAAATTTGCAAGTCCTCTCTGATCGAGTTGGGCATAGAAACAGAAATGATAGGTGAGATTCCGAAAAAGATCCTTCGAAAGGGCGGCCATGTTATCCTGACATTTGAAAGCTCTGAATTATTGACGGATCTGCTGGTTATTACTCCGGGAACCAAAAAGGAGCAAAAGCTTTTGTGTGATGTGCTTCAGATGCCTGATGGTCGCTCGCTTTTTCAATTAGTAGACTCACGGATCAATTCACTGGATTTTGGAGTACTCATGTTCCCACCTGATGTGAATGCCGAGATTTCAGGAATGTCCGGGGCTGCCCGGATTGCTGCCTGGATAAACAAGATTAATAACAAAACAGAATTGTCTGCAGCTGAGGTTGATAAATCCCGCTGCCGGGCTTGCGGAACATGTGTTGAGGTTTGTGGATTTGGTATTCCGGACCTCATAGAAGAGGCCTCTGGCAGATATTCTTTCATTGATCCAAAATTATGCCTTGCCTGCGGCATCTGCGCAGCAATTTGCCCTTCCGGAGCGATTACCCCTGGACACTCCCCAGACCTGCAGTTGGAGGAAATGATAAAAACAATTCTGGCTTAATATGAAAACAGAAGAGAAGATTTCAAAGATTATTTTATTTACCTGTAATTGGAATGCTTACAGTGGTCTTGAGGCAGCTGGAGCTGAGAAGATTCCTTATTCTCCCACTGTATACCCAATCCGGATTGCTTGTCTGGGCCGAATCACACCGGGAATAATTTTGAGAGCATTTGAGAATGGTGCCAACGGCGTATTATTACTTGGTTGTAGCCAAGGTGAGTGTCAATATGAAACCGGGAACAAACAGATTGCCGAGATTGTTCCGGAAACCAGAAATCTTCTGAACTTGTTGGGTTACAACGATAATCAATTCCAACTGGATTTTGTAGATACTAGGGACGGCAAATCCTTTAGAGAGATTATCCAAATTTTTACAAATGGGATTGATGAGATTCTAGGAAATCAATGAATGGATTAAAAGAAATCATCCAATCGAACCGGGTTTGGCTTTGCCTGGATTGTGGTAAATGCAGTTCAGTCTGTCCTATTACCAGGCATATTGTTGAACCTTATACCAGTCCCCGGCTGCTGGTTGAGATGGCGATCAATTCAGGTGAAGAAGCCATATTAAACGACCCACTTCTCTGGTCTTGCTTAACCTGTAATTACTGCACTGAGATATGTCCCTCCCAGGTATCTTTTTCTGATTTTATCCAGAATATCCGGGAAGGAGCCAGAGATCGGAATCAGTCTGCCAATTGCACCCACAGTGGGATGATGCAAACCTGGAGCCGAATGATGTCTGATCCTGATTTGAAACAGAACCGGCTGGACTGGATTGAAGATGATCTCCAGGTCTCTGAAGACTCTGATACGGTATTCTTTACCGGTTGTTTGCCGTATTATGATGCTGCCTTCAGCCAATTGGATATTGAGGGGATAGACATTACCAGGGCAGCCCTTAAAATTCTCAACTATCTGGGTATTGAACCCATAGTATTAAAGGATGAGCGCTGTTGTGGTCATGATCAATATTGGCAAGGTGATATGAATATCTTTCGTAAATTGGGGGAAACGAATTTATTGAACCTTATGTCTACCGGAGCCAAACGAATAGTTACTACTTGTCCTGAATGTGCCTGGACCTTAAAACACACTTATCCTGAAATAATCGGGAATTCCGGGATGGAGGTTTTGCATCTGGCAGAATTATTGGTAGATACAGATTTGTTGGAAACCCTCCCCGATAATTCTGCTAATAAGAACAAACCGGTTACCTATCAGGATCCTTGCCGATTGGGACGATTTTCCGGGGTATATCAATCACCTCGTGAGTTAATTAGGGGATTGGGTTTCAAAGTAAAGGAGATGACCCACAATCGTAAATCCAGTCTGTGCTGTGGAACTAGCTGCTGGACTTCATGTGGACAGGTGAATAAAAAAGCTCAAGTGGAGCGCTTGGAAGAGGCAAAATCTTCCGGGGCTGATTTATTAATTACCGCTTGTATCAAATGTCAGATCCATCTTAAATGTGCCCAGAATGATCCCATCCTGGGGGAGGATATTCAAATTAATATTCGTGATCTTACTACAATTATTGCTGACCAAATATGAATGAAATACAGGTTATTGAAATCAAACAAAAAATGAATAGGAGGATACCATTGCCAGACAACAATTTACGCATTGGGGTTTTTGTTTGTGATTGTGGGTCAAATATTGCTGGAACGGTTGACACTGAGGCTGTCAGGGAGTATGCAGCGGGTTTACCCGACGTTATTGTGGCTATTCGGAACAAATATACTTGTGCAGAACCGGGCCAACAGGAAATTCAAAAAGCCATAACCGATTTTAATCTAAACCGGATAGTGGTCGCGTCTTGTTCCCCAACCTCTTATGAGGTGATCTTTCGCAAATGTATTGAAGGGGCAGGGTTAAATCCATATCTGCTGGAGATGGCAAATATCAGGGAACACTGCTCCTGGGTGACTGCCAGTGATAAAAAGGCAGCTACTGAAAAAGCCAAAAAAACTGTTAAGGTTGCAGTTGCGAGATCCCGGTGGTTGATTCCCCAAGATGAAGAGCAGATTCAAGTAACTGATGCTGCCTTGGTTATCGGAGGAGGAGTAGCGGGAATTCAAGCGGCTCTCGATCTGGCAGATTCCGGGCATCAAGTCTACCTTGTGGAACGTGAGCCTTCTATTGGCGGCATCATGGCTCAGCTGGATAAAGTATATCCGGATATCGAATGTAGTATTTGAATACTCGGACCCAAAATGATGGATGTCGGTCGACATCCCAACATCAAATTACTAACACATTCAGAGGTAGAAGATATCTCTGGTTATGTGGGCAACTTTAAAGCCAGGATTCGCAAGAAAGCCCGTTATGTAGATGAAACCCAGTGTACATCCTGTGGAGATTGCGCAGAAGTCTGCCCGATCGTGATCCCGGATAAATACCAGGTTGGATTAGGAAGCCGCCGGGCGATTTTCCTGTCTTTTCCTCAAGCAGTTCCTTCCGCATATGTCGTGAATGCAAACGAATGCCTGGGGCAGAATCCGATTGCTTGTGGGAAATGTATTGAAGCCTGTGAAAAAGCCTGTATTGATTTTACGATGCAGGATGAAATATTAAATGTAGAAGTGGGTGTGGTTATTGTTGCGACGGGCATGGACCTTTATGATCCAACTCCATTGGATGAATATGGATATAAAAACTACGCTAATGTGATGACCAGTTTGGAGTTCGAGCGGTTAATATGTACCAGTGGTCCTTTGGAAGGGAAACTGAGCCGGCCGAGTGATCTGGCTTTTCCCAATAAGATTGGTTTCATTCAATGTGTAGGGTCCAGAACCCAGGATCCGGAACGCGGCAACCCCTATTGTTCAAATTTTTGCTGCATGAACACCATTAAAACAACCCAATACTTAAATGACGCCCACCCGGAAGTGGAGTCCACAGTGTTTTATACAGATCTTCGCGCCTTTGGTAAAGGTTTTGAGGAGTTGTTAATGCGAAGTAAATCCAATGGAGTTTCATATATCCGTGGTTTACCCGGTGATGTAGTGGAAGATCCTGTCACGGGAGATCTTAAGCTGACAGTGGAAAACACTACCAGCAACCGCCTGGAGCAACACAATTTTGATTTACTGGTATTGGCTGTTGGAGCTGTTCCAGCAGATAATACAGAGACCATCCGCCAAATGGTCAGTCTCTCTAAATCCCCGAGTGGATTTTTAAGGGAAGCGCATCCTAAGCTGCGCCCAGTTGATACCCCCACAAAGGGTGTATTTATAGCCGGAGGAGTGGAATCCCCTAAGGATGTCCGCGGAAGTGTCACCCAGGCCAGCGCTGCTGCTTCAAGAGCTTCTATCTTGCTAAATCAAGATCAATTCTCTGTGGATGCCATCACCGCGGTAATTGATGAAGGGCTGTGCAAGCTTTGTGGTTTATGCGCCGATGTTTGTCCATTTAGTGCAATCATTTGGGAAAAAGGGCAGGCAGCTGAGGTTATCACCGCAGCCTGCACTGGCTGCGGAACATGTGCTGCGGAATGTAAATATGGGTCCATCGAAATGCGTCATTTCTCTGACCAGGCTATTTACGCCCAAATAGACGCTATGCTGGATGAAAATCCACAAGAATCGATTGTGACGTTTGCCTGTAATTGGTGTTCCTACGCTGGTGCAGATACCGCAGGCGTGGGGCGTATGGAATATCCTCCCCATGCCAATATTATCCGGACCATGTGTTCCGGCAGGGTTAGCCCGGAATTTGTCTGGTATGCCTTCAAAAAAGGAGCACCAGTTGTATTGGTATCCGGCTGCCATTATGTGGACTGCCATTACATTGATGCCAATCGCAGCACTACCCGGCGAGTGGATGGATTGTGGGATGGCATGGAAAAGGTTGGGTTGGATCCCACCAGATTGGTGCTGGAATGGTGTTCAGCGGCTGAAGGAGGGCGTTGGCAGCATATCATGAAACAGGTAGAAGAAAAACGCCTTTCCGTAAGCCTTGATATGATCCAGGATACCCATACGTTATTGATGGAAGCCAAGGTGCCCGGACCTCGTAATCCAAGGAATAAGGATGAAAATCAACCGACGGATTTTCTATGCCTTGTCTGTGAAGATACCTGGAATGGAATATACAAATCTGATTCTGAGCGTTCCTGTCCGGGTTGTCGATCAAATAGTGTTAGGTGGATTCGCAGACGCTGATACTGAATAGAACCATAAACAAAAGAGCCCGGTATTTACCGGGCTCAATGTTTAATATTTAGTTCTTGATGATCAGGGTGTAGGTGTGGCTTCTGCAATCGTTTCACCAGTCCAGGTAAATACCCGGGGATCGCTTTCGCTCCCAGCGGTTTCCCAGATTGAATTGCCATTTTCATCCACATCTATCTGGCGAACTGTACTGATTGTCCATCGGTAAACATGGGGGGAGTCTTCGCTGGCCCGGAATGATCCCGGAATGATAAATTTTGTGTCAGTCACATACTCTACTAACTTACGACCGGTGCCTTCAGTAAGATCCATTACAGAAACCCGGTAAGCCTCATTGGTATTAATCAGGCCAACGGATGACCACTGCAAGGTAACCTGGTTATCGCTGAGAGAGAATACTCCACCATCTGGCGGCAAAAGCAAATTGGGAGATGGGTAAGGAGGAGGAGGAGTGGGTGTTGGTGATGGGCCGGGTGTTGCAGCTCGTTCACAAAGCGGAATAATCAGGGTCAGCCCTTCATAGACAGTGTTGCTCACCATACCGTTGTAGGATTTGATGGAGTCTTCCGGTACGTTGTAATTTAAAGAGATACTGCTGAGCGTATCACCTTCTCCAACTTCGTAGGCAACCTTATCACATGCTGCCTGAGTGCCTTCAATCCCGCTTAATGTAGCTGTCGGGAATGAAGTAGCTGTTGGTGTAGGATGCGGAATCTTCAGTTCCTGGCCCTCAAATAAAGTGTCACAGGAGGCCGGGATATTGTTGAGGAGCACAATGGATTTTATGGAGACCTCAAACCTGGCTGCGATAGCCAGGCAGGAATCATTGGCAACTACTACATAGGAAAAAGGAGTGGGGGTGGGCATTGGTGAAGGAGTAGCAGTGGGAGGTTCAGGGGTTGTTGTTGGTGTAACAGTCAAAGTTTGGGTCGGCGTGGGTGTTGTGGTTGTAGCCCCCATTTCTCCAGATTGCTGCAGAGCAAGGTAGACCAATCCAGCACCGACAGCCAGGATTAAGACCACCAAACCGATTGCTATTGGAAGCCCCAGTGTTATTTCGGGCATTCGCCCCCCGCGAACAACCTGAGCATCTGCTCTTGTTCCGTTTAATGTGCTGCCGCAAACCAGGCAGCGATCAGCATCTTCATTGACGCGTGTTCCGCAGGTTGGGCAGATTTTTTTATATTCTGTAGCCATGAAGTCACTCTTTTTAGTTTTATTCTGGCAATTGACTGCGGCAATTATACCAGATGCCAGAGGGATTGATAGAGACTGAAATGGTCCAGATATATTCAGCAGATATGGGCTGAAAATAATGATAGCGGCAAGATAAATTGGCGTACTTGAAGGGGTATATTGAGGTAATAATTATTCTTGACGGTTGAGGAGTTTATTGGCCAATTCCCGTAGTATCTGACCGGATTCCCCTTGGGGTTGAGCTTTTTCCAGGGCAGCCAGGGCAAGGTTTGTCAATTGATCAGCAGTGTTTTGCGCATAGGCACGAGCCCCTTCAGCTTCCAGGATCGCACTCAAATTTACTGCTTCTTCACTGGTAATTGATCCTTCTGTCCAGCGTTCATAAAACCCTTTCTTTTGAGTCAATCCGTACAGAATCGGGAGGGTCTTCTTGCCCGTGACCAGATCCCCGGTATTTGATTTGCCAATTTGATCCTGATTTCCCCAAATTCCTAAAATATCATCCTGGGCCTGGAATGCAAGACCCAGATAGTGCCCGAAGTCATGGTAATTAGCTTGAATATCTTGGGGGACTACGCCGCAGAGAGCTCCTGCTTCCAGGCTAAAGGCCAGCAACGCGGCTGTTTTGCCGCCCACCATTTGCCAGTACTCTTCTAAGGAGACCATATCCAGATCCTCAAAAAGAATATCCAGGTGCTGTCCTTGGGTGAGACGCAAACAGGTGGTATGGAATATTTTACTTACCTGCAGGGCAGTATCAACTGATAGAGATTCTTCCAAATTCATCAAAGATAAATTGGCGAGAGCAAACATGGTATCACCAGTATTGATTGCCTGGGCTACGCCCCACACTTTCCAAACCGTGGGTCTTCCCCGCCTTAGAGTGCCACTATCCTCGATATCATCATGGATGAGGGAAAAATTATGAATTAATTCTACAGCTGCAGCAGCAGGCAATGCCGACTGCCATTCTCCTCCGGAGGCTTCGGCTGCCAGGAGAACTAATAGGGGTCGAATATGTTTTCCTTCTGCTTTGGGACCAGCATTTTCTCCACTCCAACCCAACTGGTAGGTGATCATTTCCTGCAGGGCAGAGGTACCATGATCCGCCGAGGAGGTGATAGCTACTCTTAACTGCTCTCTTAAACCAGGCCTGGTTTTTTCAGCAAATGTTGAGAATTTGGATATTTCCTTCATGAGGGGTTGTTCTTATGTAATTGGATTTCAGCGAGAGTATTCATATCTCCGGCACCAGCGGCGAACATACTGATTTGAATCTCTTTTTTCACCCGGTTGATTTCATTGATAACAGCCTGGGATGAGTTCACAGCAGATTTTAAGAATGGCCCAGCTATTCCACCCATCGTTGCACCGAGAGCTATACATTTACTTAGATCCACTCCATTACGTAAACCCCCAGAGGCAAATAGAACTAAATCTGGAACAGCTTTATGGACAGATTGTATGGTTTCCGCAGTTGGGATTCCCCAATCTGCAAACGCAGAGGCAATTTTTCTCTGATGATCTGTTTCCGCCCGATGCATTTCTACCTCGGTCCAGGATGTACCCCCCGCGCCGGCAATGTCCAGGGCTTTTACTCCGGCGTTATGCAGCTGAGCTGCTGCCTGGTTCGAAAAGCCATAGCCGACTTCTTTGACAATTACTGGAACTTCCAGGGTCTTACACGTATTTTCGATTTTTCCCAACAGGCCGGCAAAGCGGGTATCCCCATCGGGCATAACCGCTTCCATGAGCGGATTTAAGTGCAAAATCAACGCATCCGCTTCGATCATATCTACAGCGCGGCGGCAGTCATCCACACTTAACCCATAATTCAACTGGACTGCTCCCAGGTTGGCAAAAAGGAGAATGTCCGGGGCAATCTGCCGAACTTGAAAAGTTCCCTGTAAACTGGAGTCTTCCAGAGCAGCTCTTTGTGATCCAATACCCATCGGAATCCCGGTTTCCTGAGCGGCTGCAGCCAAATTCCGATTAATGCTGCTGGCTTTTTCAGTACCACCTGTCATCGAGGAGATAAACAGAGGAGCGGAGAGTTCTTTTCCAAATAGGGATAATTCGAGTTTAACATCTTCCAGATTCAGTTCAGGTAGAGCCTGGTGAGTAAAGCGATAATATTCCAATCCGGTAGTTATGCCGGACCGAAGATCATGGTCGAGATTTATACGGATATGGTCTGCTTTTCTGCTGCTGGTGGAGGAGTTCTTTTTTGACATAAAAGACCTTGTGATGCAGGTATGGTATCAGTCACGCTTGAGGGTGTCAACAGAGGTTCAGCCAGGTTGAGAGAACCTTGACATCTCCCTTCCTGAGGTTACAATAAGCTCAAACTGGAATACGAAACGAAAGCTCATTAAAATTGTTTATTAAGATATCATAGAATCATTATATTTGGAGCCAAGGAGGAGCCATCATGGCAGACACATTTGAGCAAGTCAAGACTATTATTATTGAATTGCTGGCAGTTGATCCGGCTAAGGTGACAAAAGAAGCTCGATTCCGGGAGGATCTGGAGGCGGATTCCCTTGACTTGGTGGAATTGATTATGGAATTTGAAGATGAGTTCGGGGGGGAGATCTCCGATGAAGATGCCCAAAAGATTACCACTGTTGGTGATGCTGTTCAATTTCTTGAAGAAAAACAATAACCTGAAATTTCTACTTTGAAAATGAAAAGAAGTCTGCCTTATTGGGCAGACTTTTTGTCACAGTAGGGATGGGATTTCTTCCGGGTGTTTGGCAACCTTTACCCGGGCTTTTTTCAGGGCTTTAATTTTATCTTCTGCCAATCCCGTGCCACCCTGGACAATAGCTCCTGCGTGTCCCATCCGTTTTCCGGGAGGGGCAGTTCGGCCGGCAATGAAGGCTGCCACAGGTTTTGTAACATGGTCGGATATATATTCTGCTGCTTGCTCTTCATCGGTTCCGCCAATTTCGCCAATCATAACAATTTTTTCAGTATCGGGATCTTCCTGGAACAACATTAGGGTATCAATAAAGTTGGTTCCGTTGATTGGATCTCCTCCAATACCGACACAAGTGGACACACCCAGCTGGAGATTTTTCAGTGCAAATAGTATTTCATAAGTTAATGTGCCTGACCGGGACACAACACCAATATTACCCGGGATTGCAATATTTCCGGGAATGATACCTACTTTGGCTTCTGAGGGGGTAAGCAGCCCGGGACAGTTGGGACCTATCAGACGGACATCCTTCTGATCCAGATAATTCCTGACCCGCATCATATCATGCACTGGAACTCCCTCTGTGATGCAGATAATTAATTCAACACCTGAATCTGCTGCTTCAAATATGGCATCTGCAGCGAACCGGGCGGGAACAAAAATCACCGATGTGTTTGCGCCTGTGGCATTTTTAGCGATCTTTACTGAATCGAATACTGGAACTTTTCCATTCATTACCCATTCGCCGCCTTTTCCAGGTGTGACTCCAGCGACTACTCGGGTTCCATAATTAATCATCTTTTCGGTGTGAAATAAACCCTCCTTACCAGTAATTCCCTGGACAAGAAGGCGGGTCTTTTTGTTAACAAGGATGCTCATGCTTTTCTCCTGAGTTTTTGTTTTTCTGGTCTACTCTTTGGCTGCAGCAACAGCCATCTTGGCAGCCTCTGCCAATGTGTCAGCGGTTTCCATTGATGCATCCTTTAGCAGCTGACGTCCTTCTGCTGCGTTGGTCCCTTCCAGCCTGACAACCATGGAAACATCAGTCTTAACATGTTTTAATGCTTCCAGGATGCCCTTGGCGACCAGATCGCAGCGGGTAATTCCGCCAAATATATTAAATAAAATCACTTTAATATTGGAATCTGAAAGAATTATCTCCAGGGCAGCGGCAACCTTCTCCGAGCTTGCTCCCCCGCCAATGTCCAGGAAATTTGCCGGTTCTCCACCAAATAGCTTGATGATATCCATAGTTGTCATCGCTAATCCAGCGCCATTAACCATGCAGCCAATATTTCCACCTAACTGGATAAACGATAACCCGTATTCACGGGCTTTAATTTCTGTTTTTTTGTCGATATCCAGATCCCTGAATTTCTCTAAATCAGGATGGCGGAAGAGGGCATTGTCATCCAGGACCATCTTTCCATCAACTGCCAGAAGCTCTCCTTCTCCAGTGACGACCAGGGGATTGATTTCTGCCAGGGTGGCATCACTTCCGATGTAGGCCTGCCAGAGACCCTGGGCGATTTTTCCGAAAACTCTCCAATGATCCCGGGAGAGATCAATTCCAGCTGCCAGGTCGCGGGATTGGTAACTCTGTAATCCCAACAAAGGATCAATATGGCATTTGATGATTTTTTCGGGGGTTTTATGGGCAACTTCTTCGATGTCCACTCCCCCCTCAGCTGAGGCCATGATGACCGGTTTTCGGGCAGAGCGGTCATTTGTGATCCCCAGGTAGATTTCATCCTTGATGTCTGCTGCTTGGTCAACCAGGACCTTGCGAACCGGGAGATCTTTAATAGTCAGTTTCAGAATGTCTTTAGCGTGTTGAAAAGCCTCTTTGGGATCTTGTGCTAGTTTGATTCCCCCTGCTTTCCCTCGGCCCCCTACCAGGACCTGGGATTTTATGACCACCGGACCGGCAAGTTTTTTGGCTATTTTCTGGGCTTCCTGGGGAGATTCAGCAATCTCGCCTTTTGGAATCGGGATCCCGTATTCTGCGAACCGCTTTTTGGAATAATACTCGTGAAGTTTCATATATTTTCCGCTCCCAATTATCTGCTGGGAAAAAGCTTAACCGCGGAGATTATACCATGCAGAGAGGTTCCACTTTGCCAGGGCAAAAAGGAAATGTGATGAGCATCCTGCAATAAATATGATTAAAAAATTCAGGAATTTGCAGTCCGATTCTTTCCTGTACCTATAACCGTTTTTTCACCCAAGTCTGAACCGGGGATAAGCGGAAGACAAGCAGGATCAGCATCACCGCCGCATAAGGCCAAGGACGTAATACGCCTGGCTTTACCGCAAGGATGAAGTGGATTGAGGCCAGGATTCCAGCTACATAAACTAATCTGTGGAGTTTTTTCCAGCGTTTCCCCATCTTTTTAAGGAATATCTTAAAGGATGTGATTGCCAAAGTTAACAAGATTACACCAGTTGTGAACCCGAGGATGATAAATTTCCGGTGCAATATCTCATCAAGAATTGCCTGCCAATTTAATCCATAATCCAGGATCACGAAAGTTGAAAAATGGGCTGTGGCATAGGCAAAGGACCACAATCCAAATGGCCGTCTTAGTTTGTTAATCTGAGGCCAACTTAATAACAGCCGGAGAGGGGAAATTGCCAGGGATAACATCAATAAGATAATGGCAGTCTTTCCAGTCCGGTGAGTAATTTCTGCGATCGGATTTACCCCCAGGTTGTTCTGCCAGAAATCCCATAAACCAATCAGGAAGGGTATCGAAGATCCAACATGTGACAGAGGATGGAGTATAGTGCCCAGGGGGCGTTTATATTCGTTCCAGTACTTAGAAAAATTTTTCGAGATCCATGCCTTCATATAAACTTGCTACCTCTGTTTCATATCCATTAAATAAAAGACTATCACGGCGGGATATTTCCCCTATCCGGCGTTCTGTGGCTTGCGACCAACGTGGGTGATCCAGGTCAGGATTGACATTGGCGTAAAAACCATATTCATTCGGTGCGGAATCCATCCAGAGGGAAACCGGCATTTCTGAAACCAGGTCTATTTTTGTAATTGATTTTATACTTTTAAAGCCATATTTCCAGGGAACAACCAGGCGGATCGGGGCACCGTTCTGGGGGAGCAAATCTTTACCATATAACCCGGTTGCGATGATGGCCAGATCATTGTAGGCCTCATCCAGTCGGAGTGCTTCTATGTATGGCCAGGGATAAAATATATTCTTTTGACCGGGAAGTTCTACGGGATCATAGACTGATTCAAATCTGACGTATTTGGCTTCGGATGTAGGTTTGACATCTTCAAGTAATGCAGAAAGTGGAAATCCCTGCCAGGGGATTACCATCGACCAACCTTCTACACATCTCATCCGGTAAATTCGTTCTTCTGTGATGTAGTGGCGTCGAATTTCATCGATGGATAAAGTCTGAGGGTTTTCCACCAGGCCACCGATTTTCACTTCCCAGGGGGAAGTTTGATAATTTTTCGCCAATCGTGCTACACCTTCTTTATCTGTGGTGAATTCATAGAAGTTGTTATAGTTGATCACATTATCATAAGCAGTCAAAGGATCACCAAGTTCATCAGTTGAGCTTCCAACCACCGGGGCAGCACCTGAATCACTGACAATGGCTGTCTCTCCTGGGATTTCATCTCCCAAGACGAATGGTTTTTCCTTACAGGCAGCCAGAACCGCTGCGCTCATGCCAGCGATGCCAAGGGCTTTGATAAATTCCTTCCTGGTGGCATATTGTTTTTCAGGAGTGATTTTAAGGGTTGGTCCTTTATCCATGTTTTCTCCACAAACTCTATTGAATTCTATTTAAACCATTCACCTGGCAGTATATTGACTGCCAGAAATATCATGGTATTAGATGTGATTATGAGGGAAATTCTTACTGATAATAAAACCTCCCATCACCAGGATATCAGGATAATGGGAGATTATTGAATACCATGTTTATCAGGGTATTTCTGGTTGGAAATGCTGGATGCGGTTATTCTTAGTGTCACTGACCCAGATGCCGCCATCATTATCCGCACTTAGCCCGGCGGCATAATTCAGATTTGTTAAGCTTACCCCATTTGTACCCCAGGTGGAGATAACTTCACCCGTGGGTGAGAATACCAGTATCCGGGATAGTTCAGGATCACTGACGTATACGTTCCCATCAAATCCTATTGTCAGGTAAGGTTTATTATCAAGAGATTGACCATACCAGCCTTCCAGATCCCATTTGATTAGGAAATACTGGGCAATTCCGTCTGCATCCGGTGAGAACACCTGTATACGCTGGTTCCAGGTATCAGCAACATATAAATTGCCCTCAGCATCCAGGGCTAACCCGGACGGTTCATCAAATTGGCCGTCTCCCAAACCAATATCTCCAAACTCAGTCAGGAATTGACCATCAATGTCAAATACGACAATCCGTTTATTACCGGTATCAGACACATAGACATGTCCATGTTCATCTACTGCCACATCTCTTGGACCCCAGAAAGAATCTGGTGTTTCCCGTTGGCCAAATTTCCCCCAACTGGTAAGAAATTCACCATCAGGCGCAAATTTTTGAATACGGTGATTCCAGGTATCCGCGATAAAGATATTTCCATCAGGACCGATTGTTATCCCCCAGGGCTCGTTAAAATAACCACCGGCTCCTCCACCCGATTCTGTTGTACCAAATTCTCCCCAGGAATTAAGGATATCTCCCTCAGTTGAGAGATGAAGGACCCTGTGATTGCCGGTGTCGAGCACATATAGTGTTCCGTCCGGGGCTACCTCCACGTTGCGTGGATTTAACAGGTTGAGTTGATCCAGGCTGATATCAGCAGAAAGAGTTAGTTCTTTTCCTTCATAGGGATCTGCCAGGATATCCACGAATTCCACATCTGGAGAACCATAATTCCAGACTCGAGCTGCGATATCCTTGCGAACATAAAGTTTCATTTGATCTGCTGGGTTCCAATTCGCCAGGGTGATTGTTTTATTGGTCGCCTCAGCATATTTCTGGTAATCTCTCATAAGCCAAATTCTGAAAATACCTTCCCTCAGATCTGGATTGGACAGGGCATTGCCAATCCGTTCCCAGGTTAAATTGTAATAATCCTGGTTCGGCCAGACGATCCGGTTGTATGTAAATTCATAATAGGCATTGCCAATGATTGGTTCAAGTTTGGCATAGTTGTCATTGCCGACAAGTATTACTGGTACGTTTCGTAGATCCCGGGTGGGATTTTCTGCGTAGTAGCGTTGGTTATCATAGTTCCTGAGATACCACCAGTACGGATAGGTGGTTTCATTGTCAAAAGCGACTTCCATCGCCAGCCCATCACTGGTTCGATAGGAAAGTTCTTCAATTTGAGCTAATGCCTCTTTGATCCCTCTTCCCCCGTGGGCGTATACCAGGTATTCAGTGGGATCATCGTAATTGATATATGCTGCTTGGACAGCAGTATGAGTGGTAAGAAACACCAGGATTAGGATTACGGATATAGCTGCAGATATCCAGACCTGAGTTGGCTGCCAGGTTTTTACCAGTGACCAGAGCAAATATCCGCTGATAGCGGTGATTACCAGGGAAGTTAAGAAGTTTCCTGTAGCCCTCAATTGGAACATTTCCTGACCCATAAAGGGAGGATTGGATGACAATGAAGAACCAAGAACTCCCGCAAAACTTACCAGGAAGACCAGCAGGAGCAGAATAACCAGCCAGCCTTTCTTTTCTGAGAAGGATTTCCAATCCAATTTAGCCATTAATTTCTGGAAACCCCAGGCAGTGAGCAGGATCAAGGGGAAGGCAATATGAACCGTCAGCCAGGGCATTTTTTCTCCCGCCAGAGGATAAGCGATCAAGCTGGTAAGAGACCAGAAAGCCAATAATAAAAATACAGGCGCCTGGATTTCGGATTCAGTGGAGCTCTTTTCAGCAAGTTTTGGTGTGCGTGTAATTAATCTTTTTATCCCCACACCAATCACAGTCGCCAGCGCACCCAGAGCAGGCAGATATTCATAAATGGGTATCTGGATCAGCCAGTAGTAATACCAGGGCTGGCTGCCGCGTTCAACAACCTGTTGTTCCAGCCAATATCCCAGGGATCCGACCAGTCCCGTAAAAAATCCAGTCCCGTTCGTGAAGACTGTCGTGTAAAGGATTGTGAAAGGAATATAAAAGATGGCCACATTGATCAACCATTCTTTGCGGTTCCATAATAGTCCTACTGTGACAGCGACGGCTGTTAATATCAGGATAATCACACCGGTTTTTATCATTCCCGGTGTTGAATAATCAAGGGAATTTATATTCAAGATATTAGCAGGAAATGGCGCTAGCTGAGGAAGAACCAGCGTGCCAAGCAGGAGCAACGCGCTGAATGATGGCAGCTGCTTAAGATTTTTCCAGCTGAATCCACGGAGAGCAAAATATAGTGACCCTAACAAAAAGATCCCAACCAGCCCCAATGGTATTGCAGTCATCGGATCAATGCCTGCTGGCTGCTGATCCGGAATTGGGAATTCAGGAGTTATTGATTGGAGCACAAAACTGATACTTAGGAATACTCCAGCCAGGATTAATCCAATCTGGAATAGTCTCCTTAAAGCGGGTTTCTCCCAATCCCGCTTTGATAAATCAGATATGAAAACCAACCCTAAGAAGATCATTGCCTGGGCAGTATAGATGAAGGCGGTTTCTTTGGTGGTGAAATGGAGTACTGTAGCTGCTGTAAGCCAATATAAAAATTTCGGAGAGTTGGTTTCCAGGTAGCGCAGGATTGCCCAGATTGTCACCACGCCAAATAAAGCAGTAAAAGATTCGTTCCGGACATATCGCCCGTAATAAAGCATGAAGGGAGAAATCAGGAACATCAAGGCGGCAGCGAGGGTTCCCCAATTTCCGAGATAACGGCGGTATCTCCAGAGGAACACTATTGTTGCCACACTGGTGAGCGCGACCGGGATTCGGGCAGTATAGTCGCTGTCGCCCAGGAGAAAATAAATCAGGGCAAGAAAATGGAACTGAAAAGGGCCATGGGTGATCGGATCATGGCTATACCCCATGCCCTTAAAAAGTCTCCAAGAGTAGTAGACATGGGAGGTCTCATCGTGGCTGATTACTCTCGCACCCAGATCATAAAATCGGGTGACTACAGCGAGCAATATGATGATGCCAAAGATGATTATTTCCCAGGAAATATTTACATTAGAAAGGGCAGTTGTATCCAGCCAGGATTTTTTGTCTTGATTGGTATTTTTTTCCATAATTGTCCCTTTTATTTTTTGAGACCCTTCAAACCATTGATCTCTGCTTTAGTAAGGTCCCGCCAATCACCAGGTTTTATATCACCAAGATTCAGGTTTGAGATCCTGACCCTGATTAACCGCTTAACCGGTAAACCTGTGGCATCTCCCATACGGTGGATCTGGCGGTTTTTCCCTTCCTTAAGTATAACGCCAAGCCAGGTTCCGTCAGTATCTTGTTTTTCAATCCAAACTTTTGCTGGCATTGTGCGTTTCTTATCATCCAAGACAACCCCTTTTCTCCAGGTTTTAAGCTGCTCTTCCGAAGGTTTTCGGGTAACAAGAACATGATATTCTTTCTCATGTTCATAACGCGGGTGGGTAAGTAAATTAGTGAGCTCCCCGTCATTGGTCATAATAATCAGCCCCTCACTGGTGTAATCCAGCCGGCCAACGGGATACAATCGGCCGGGTAGGTTGATTAATGATCTGACTGTGATACGGCTGTCGGGAGAACTGACTGTGGAAAGAACACCTTTCGGTTTATGAAGAAGGATGTACCGCTGTTTTTCAGGCACTGGTATAGATCTTCCATCGACTGAAATCTCATCCTGATCTGGATCGGCTTTCATGCCCAGAGAAGCCGTTGAATCATTTACTTTCACCCGTCCCTCACTGATTAGAATTTCACAGTTACGGCGGGATCCATATCCAGCTTGAGCGAGGATTTTTTGGATTCTAGTTTTCATACTGGTGAATGCTGTCTAGCAGGAGGGGATGCTGGATCATTGATGTTTCTTTGATTAACCCTTTAACACCCGAGGGTCGGTTGATTCCTGATGTTCTTCAAATTCCAGAGGTGGTAGTTCATCATAGGAAGCCAACCCAAAATATTTTAGGAATTCCGTGGTTGTGCTGTAAAGGATAGGTCGACCTGGACCTTCTGCTCGACCGACATCATCAATCAATCCCTTACTCAATAAAGTACGCAAAACACCATCACTGTTTACGCCCCGGATTGAGTCGATTAGGGGCCTGGTAATTGGCTGTTGATAAGCAACAATGGAGAGTGTTTCCAGTGCTGCCTGACTGAGTGTGCTCGTGGTCTCTAATTCGAGCACACCTTCAATGATCTGGGCAGCTTCAGGCGCGGAAGTAATCTGGACTTTTCCGTTGTGGTGCTGGAGTCGAATACCCCGTTTGTGATAGAGTTCATCAAGCTCTAAAAAAGCATTTTTTACTACCCTTGGAGTTACTTCCAGGATAGTCCCTATTTGTTTGGCGTTGAGGGGTTCCGGGGATACAAAAAGAATGGCTTCTACCAAAGCCGTTAAGTCAAGGGGTTGTTTCTGATCCGAATCTGAGTATTTTTCTTCTGACATGCTATAATCTGGAATTAGAATGATCCCGGAGGTTTTTGCCTCTTTATTGTGTTGATACAATGCCGATTTCTGTCATGAGATTATACCATTTTATTAAAGTCGTACTGATTGCCTCGATCTTGATCCTGGTGGGATCTGCCTGTTCCTCATCCCCACCGCCACCAACATCTCAAGAAGATATTTCTGTCCAGATAGAAGTGGATGGTCAGATCGAGACTGTCACAATC
The DNA here is from genome assembly GCA_036445875.1 of Anaerolineales bacterium. GTDB lineage: Bacteria > Chloroflexota > Anaerolineae > Anaerolineales > UBA11858 > B10-G9. Next base: position 6,992 of record JAZFRV010000227.1, on the reverse strand, counting down.
CCAGCTGGAAGCTCAGTGCAAGCCGCCCTGGATTTAGCCGGAATCACACTGGCCGGGAAAGATCGCGCGGAACCAGCCCTGGTTGTTTCGTTAACTGAGGATGCAGCAATCCAGGTGATCCGCGTAGAAGAAATTATTGAAACTGAGCAAGTAATAATTCCATTTCAGGTAATCCGCCAACCGACAGAAAACCTGCCTGCAGGACAGGAAAAACTGCTCCAGGCAGGAAAAAATGGGCTTAAGGAAGTTGCATATGTGCGGGTTTTTGAGAATGGGTTGGAAATAACATTCGAAGAAGTCAGCAGCCTGGAACTTGAAGGCGCTGTGGATGAAATAATCCTGGTTGGAGTTCAATCATCGATTGCCCCGATTTCTCTTCCCAGCCCCCTGGTATATATATCTAATGGAAATGCCTGGATGATGGAACAATCAACGGCAAATCGATTTCTGATAGTCTCTACCGGGGATCTAGACGGAAGGATTTTCCAACTCTCAAGCGATGGGAATTGGCTTCTTTTCACCAGGACTGAAGAGGATGAAGATATTATCAACTCCCTCTGGGCTGTTGAGGTAAACTCTTACGGTGATCTCCTGGTTGAATTGGATACTGAAAATGTGATTCACTATGCGGGCTGGGTTCCTGGAATGGAACAGATATTTGCTTTTTCATCGGTGGAACCCCGACTATCTGCTCCAGGCTGGCAAGCGAATAATGACCTGGTAATAAAGAGATTCAGCGTAAATGGCTGGACTGCTCCAGTAGATATTTTGCAGGATACCAACTACGGCGGCGTATATGGCTGGTGGGGAACTGATTTTCAATACTCTCCTGGGGGAGATTTACTTGCGTATGCAAGTCCAGACCAGATTGGTATCATCAATACCGAAGATCAGGAAAAACAGGTAATCATGGAGATCATTCCTTATAAAGCCCAGGGAGATTGGGCCTGGATGCCCGGACTTGGAATTGGACCCTTGGGTAACGTCATATATTCGGTAGATCACACAGCCCAGGAAGGAAATTTATCCACTGAGGAATCCCCCGTTTTTGATTTAGTGGCGATTCCTCTCACAGGTGGCGGCGCAAGGACAATTGTTCATGATGTTGGTATGTTCAGCTACCCGCTGCCTTCACCTATCCAGGAAAAACCCTCTGGTGAAGCCTCTTTCCAGGTCGCCTACCTGCAAGCAGTATTTCCGGAGCAAAGCGCAACCAGTAATTACCGGGTATTTTTGATGGATCGAGATGGGTCCAATCAACACCTGATTTTCCCAACCCAGGATAAACCCGGTCTGCAGCCTTCAAGGGATTGGGGCGCCTGGTCTCCGGAAGAAATTGAAGGAGGCTCAGGTTATCCTTTGGCAGTGATCTATGAAGGAAATATCTGGATTCTCTCCCAGGAAACAGGCGATTTTTGGCAGGTAACTGGAGATGGCAGCATACAGGGATTGGATTGGTAATGACGTAGAAGGAGAACATATGAGGATTCTGGTGACGGGAGCAGCAGGCTTTTTGGGATCACATTTATGTGACCGATTGTTGAAGGAGGGTCATAATGTGATTGGGATGGATAACTTCATTACCGGAAGGGCTGAAAATCTGGCTCATCTGAATGATCTGAAAGAATTTACATTTATTGAGCATGATGTTTCGATCTTCATTGAGATTCCTGAGGGAGGGGTGGACGCGGTATTACATTTTGCTTCTCCTGCATCTCCCAACCCAAATTCTCCTTATGGATATGTAAATCTACCTATTCAAACCATGAAAGCTGGAGCCCTAGGGACATTAAATTCCCTGGGAGTCGCAAGGGCTTATGATGCCAAGTTTTTACTGGCTTCAACAAGTGAAATTTACGGTGATCCACAAATTCACCCCCAACCAGAAACTTACTGGGGGCATGTGAATCCTATTGGTGAGCGGTCTGTTTATGATGAGGCAAAACGTTTTGCAGAGGCATTAACGCTGGCATATCACCGTTATCATGAAATTGATACCCGAATAGTTCGTATTTTTAATACCTACGGATCCCGAATGCGCCTTGATGATGGCAGAGCTGTTCCTAATTTCATCAAACAAGCACTTAATGGGGAACCGCTTACAATCTATGGTGATGGCTCCCAAACCCGCAGTTTTTGTTATGTTGATGACTTAATTGATGGTATTTACCGTTTGCTGCTCTCTGATGAACACCTGCCTGTCAACCTGGGTAATCCGGATGAGAAAACAATCCTGGAGCTGGCCGATATCATCAATAGTCTTTTAGGAAATACAGGTGAATTAGTTTTCATGCCTGATAAACGGGGAGAAGGAGATCCCCAGCGCAGGCGTCCAGATATCACCAGGGCCCGGGATCTATTAGGTTGGAAACCAACCATCGATCTCGAAGATGGCTTAAAGATGACCCTACCTTTTTTCCAGGAAAATATTTAATTCTTTATGAATCCTAAAAGCGTGTTAAAGAACCCCCGGGAACGGAAAAGATTCCTGAAATTCAGTGTGGTAGGTGCTTTTGGAGCCCTGGTCGATTTTGGTACTTTCCATTTGATGATGAGTTTAATAGGAATCTCACCGATTTTGTCCCAGGTATTTTCCTTTACTGCAGCAATTACCAGTAATTTTATCTGGAATCGATTTTGGACTTATCCTGATTCCAGGTCGAAGCCATTAACCCATCAGCTGGCTACTTTTTTTATGGTTAATATTGTTGGATTAGGAATCAGGACACCGATCTTTGCAGGACTGGATGACCCATTTCGAAGATTGTTTTCACAAATCCAGTTCCTTCCAATAGGATTTGTGACTGCTGACAGGTTGGGTTATACTTTTGCTCTCGGAATTGCTGTTGTAGTTGTGATGTTCTGGAACTTTTTTATCAATCGGGTCTGGACTTATAATGACGTGGATTAAATATAAATCTGTATTCTAGGTCAGTATCCCCAAAATACTTTGTAATTAATATTTCACCCATAAGAAAATCCACTCCAGTAGGGTGGATTTTTACTTATACTCATCCTGCGTATCGCTCAGAAGTATAGTTTTCCTCTCCGGGATCATGTTTCACTAACCTTGGGAAATTACCGGTACTCGAAATATGTCAGACAGGCAGTTTGATGATACTCAATCAATCCACTCTTACCCGGTGGATTGTTTACTTAACCTATCTCCATTGCCACCGCCAAATACCGGGGCTAGATAACAGAGGACGGCAAGATAGCAAAGGTGATGCTCTCGCGCTTGAGTAAATTTTGTTTAGAATGCGATTTGATTTTTGTGCTTAATCGCTTGACTTAAATAACAATATCGATTATTCTAGCACTAGAATAATACAAAGGTAAACAATGACCAACGCAGAATTAGCTATCCTCAGCCTTATTTCTGAAACTCCCCGTCATGGGTACGAGATTGAACAAATCATTGAAAAGCGCGGCATGCGGGAGTGGACTGAGATCGGCTTCTCCTCGATCTATTATTTGCTTAATAAACTGGAAAAAGCTGGACTGGTTGAGAGTCAGCTCATACCCACCCAGGGACGCGGATCGAGACGGCGGGTTTATCAAATCACTGCCGAGGGGCGTGAAGCCTTAAGTAAAGCCACCTTGGAGGCTCTCTCCCAACCAAAACAAAACTACCCAGCGGTTTTACTGGGCATTGCGAACCTGCCCCTCTTATCTCAAGAGCAAGCTCTCGGTGCGCTGCGATCCTATCGCAAAGGGTTGGCTAAAAGGTTAGGAGATGTCGCGGGGCAAGCTGAGTCCCAACGGCCTCTACCGGATCATGTAGAAATACTTTTTGATTACAGCCTGGAAATGCTCGGTGCTGAAAAAAATTGGGTTGAAAGGTTTATTCGAAAAATGGGAGAAAAACAAATGGATGAAAATATCTAACAATCATTCATTTTGACCTACTATTTGATAAATAAGGAGAATATTAAATGTCTAAAGTTGATTTCAAAAAAACATTAAAACAATTTTATATTCCACCGAAAGAATTTGTGATCGTGGATGTGCCTGAGATGCAGTTTGTTATGGTCGATGGACACGGCGATCCCAATACCGCCCAGGAATATAAAGATGCGATTGAGGCACTCTACGCGGTGGCCTACAAGATGAAATTCATCAGTAAAAAGACTTTGGAAAAAGATTACACTGTCCCCCCGTTGGAAGGGCTGTGGTGGGCAGAAGACATGACGACTTTCCTCACCCGCGAGAAATCCCAATGGGATTGGACGATGATGATCATGACACCGGAGTGGATCAGCGTTGAAATCTTCGATGAAGCTATCAAGCAAGTGCGCCAGGCGAAAAATCCCTCTTCGCTGAATCAAGTCCGGCTGGAACGTTATTCTGAGAGACTCTCGGTGCAGATCATGCACATTGGCTCATACGATGACGAGGGACCCGTTCTGGCTCAAATGCACAGTGCCTTTATTCCAGATAATGGATTTATTAAAAATGGCAAACATCATGAGATCTATCTCAGCGATCCCCGGCGAGTTGCAGCTGAGAAGATGAAGACTGTGCTGCGGCAGCCTGTCAAAAAAGTTTAGCAAGTTAAAAGAGAATCGCCCTGAAAAAAAAGGGCGATTTTGATTCGTTCCTAGTATAATAAATTACTTTCTCCGCAAAGCAAAAATAACCAGAATACTCAGTATTCCTTCTAATGTCCATCAGAACCAATCGCCCCAGGAAGCGCAAAGCGTACCTCCCGGAGCTGTGAATACCTAGTTTGCGATTGCAATCAGCAGATATACTCCCCAGGACACCTGCGATAATTAAAATCACCTATACCAGATATCCTGGGAAAAACTTGATTTCTTCGCAAGAGAAAAACATTCAATTTGAGTATAATGAGAGCAGTAAATAGATTCAAGGATAGTCTATGGATGAGAAAGAAACAACCTCCAACGAGAATGAACCAGAGCTGATTACCAAAGTCGGATCTCTTCAGGAGCTGCTGGAGCGCGCATCCGGCTTGCGGGCCGTGATTGATCATGACTTGGAAGATGCAGGATTAGCGGAAAGTATCCCTTTTCCTTTTTTAGCGCTGGTAGGGCAACAGCAAATGAAGTTATCACTGCTGCTCTCGTTATTAAATCCCAACCTGGGGGGTGTGCTGTTGGTCGGTCCTCGTGGTACAGGTAAATCGACTGCAGTGCGCAGCCTGGTTGATTTATTACCAGATATTAAGCGGAGCCTGTGTTATTACGGATGCATGGAAGAGGATGTTGAATCTGGTGGAATGGATGCGGTTTGTCCCGATTGTGCTAAAAAATTTGGCCAGGGTGATCCATTATCCAAGTTGGAGAAAGTAAGATTGGTGGAACTGCCCTTGAATGCCTCCCTGGAGGATGTGGTGGGAGGATTGGATCCCAGGGCGCAGGCAAATTCCCGTGTGCAGCTAAAACGGGGAATATTGTCCAGAGCAGACCAAAATTTACTATATGTCGATGAAGTAAACTTGCTTAATGACCAGATCGTGGATGCTATTCTGGATGCCGCTGCCCAGGGGCAATATACTGTCCGGCGGGGTGTTATGTCGGCGACTTACCGGTCAAATTTTACACTGATCGGGTCGATGAATCCTGAGGAAGGACATTTACGCCCACAGATTATGGACCGGTTTGGGCTGCGAGTGGTTGTAGAAGGATTGGAAAACAAAGAGGACCGAATGGAAGCATATCAGCGCACCCGGTCTTATCGAGAAAATCGTCGTGCTTTTTCTGCCCAATATGCGGGGGCAACCCGGGTGTTCAAAGAGGAAATTCAAGCCAGCCGGGAGAAAATGCAGGATATTGAACTTCCAAAGAAAATCGCTCAAACCGGATTGGAATTAATTGGAAATCTGGAGCTAGACTCACTTCGGGCAGAGATTACATTATTTGAAGCTGCCAGGGCTCATGCTGTGGCGGATGCCCGGGAGAAGGTCACCATCGAAGATCTCCGTATTGTAGCTCCCATGGCTCTCCGATTGCGGCGTTCGAGTTTCATTGATCAATATATCGCCGATCAAAGTACCGAAACCGAACTGCTTGAAAAAGCAATCAACGAAGTGATTCCCAAAAAGAAATCCAAAAAAGGTTAATTAGAGATGGGAAATTTGTCTGTCATCGGGGGGAAAGTAAAGGGTTTTAACCTACTGTCTGTGCCAGATGGGGGAACCAGACCGATCATGTCCAAAGTAAAAGCAGCTATATTTAATATTGTCTCCCCCTATATTCTGGGGTCTACCTGGTTAGATTTATATGCTGGAACAGGCAGTGTAGGTATAGAAGCGCTCAGCAGAGGGGCTTCATTTGCGAGATTTGTAGATAATCAGAAAGGGGCAATAAAAACCATTAATGCCAACCTGGAACATACTGGCTTATCAGAACAGTCAGAGGTTTGGCAAAAAAGTGCCTTTTCAGTCCTGGATGGTATCGCAGATCAAAAATTCCATTTTGTGTACATTGCCCCGCCGCAGTTCAAAGAAATTTGGTCAAAAACCCTCAAAGCACTGGATCAGAACCCCGACTGGCTGCTAGATGAAAGCTGGGTCATTGTCCAAATTGACAAGGTGGAATATGAAGAGCAAACCCTTGAGAACTTAAGATTATTTGACCGCCGAACTTACGGAAGTACTGAATTGATCTTTTATATGGTGGCTGATGAGGTTGAGATAAGTCAGGATAAATAACATTTTTGGCTTGGATATACTAGATTTTTCAGGAAACGGGATCCTGGAAAGATGCCGTTTTCTGAAACTAACCCTGTTAATCACCAAAACGAACGTCTAATTTTCCTTGCTGGTTGTATTGATAGTGAGCAGAGAAAGGAGCATCACCCGGGGATTGAACCATTACCCTGGGAAGCAGAATCGGCAGATCTTCTACCAGGTTTTTTTTCAGAACCTCGCCGAAAGGTACCCATTCCAATTCTCCTTCTTCGGATCCTGATCGGGTTCCCTCTGGGCAGGTTCCTTTTATTACATAGAGGCCAATCCCAATATTTTC
>JAZFRV010000226.1:0-8222 GCA_036445875.1 Anaerolineales bacterium | reverse complement strand
TTTTGTTTCAATTTCTGATGATGAAATTGACGTTATAAATCTAACAGGGCGTCAATTTCTCCCCGAATAGCATTTAAGTCCTCCAAACCCAGGTAAACAATGGCATATCTGACATAGGCCACTAAATCCATTTCCTTTAATCCAGCAATAACCATGTCGCCCACTACCCGGGAGGATACTTCGATTTGACCCATTGCCTGAAGTTCTGATTCTACATCACCCACCAACCGTTCTATATCCGCAGCTGATACCGGACGTTTATCACAACTGATCTGTACTCCCCGGGTAAGTTTTTGACGATTAAATTCTTCTCTTGTTCCATCTTGCTTAATAACCAAGGGAGTATCAAGAATCGCCCTCTCGTATGTGCTGAATCGCTCCTGGCAGTTCAGACAAACCCTTCGCCGTCGTGTCCCACCACGTCTGTCATGTGAAGTATCCAACACCCTGGAATCATCATCTTTGCAATAGGGACATTTCATATTTAACCCTTCCGAATGTTAAAAATAAACAATCAAACCTGATTTTAGCATACAACCATCCCCATCACTAGGGATTTATCGATCAGTTATATTCAGCATATATCAACCAAAATTAATCATATCCTCCCTTTAAAACCGTTCTCCTGCTGGAAAACCAGCAGGAGAACTTGACCAGACAACATCCAACCCTACCAGGAGGAGGCCAGTTTAGGGTGGATTTACCCGTGTATATTTATCCAAGGAATAAATTGGATCCGATCTATATTTAATTTGTGCCAATCCATCTACCTCAATTACCGATTGCGATTCCGATTCCGCAAAAAAGTAGGAATGTCGAGATTTTCTGTATTGAAAGTGCGAGGTACAAATTCCAATTCTCGTTCAACTTTCTCCCCATTTTCCAAGGAAGCTCCTGGGCGAGTGCGCCGGACAGATCGCTCCATAATATTACGGGGCATACCTGTTTGCTCGAAACCGGTGGCAATTACTGTGATCCGGAATTTTTCTTCCATCGCGGGATCTATAACCGCACCGAAGATCAGATTTACTTCTGGATGAGCGGTTTCCTTGATAATCGCAGCTGCCTGGTTGACCTCGTAAAGCGAGAGATTCGGGCCGCCTGTGACATTAAACAGAACTCCCCGGGCACCGTCAATGGTGATATCCAACAGATCACTGGACATAGCTTGATCTGCAGCTTCCTTAGCTCTGTCCTCACCGGTTGCCTCACCAACAGCCATCAAGGCAGCTCCGCCCTCAGACATAATTGCACGAACATCAGCGAAGTCCAGGTTGATTAGTCCCGGGATAGTGATCAATTCTGATATCCCTTGGATGCCCTGTCTCAAGACATCATCAGCAACCATAAAGGCAGATTGTAGACTGGCTTTCTTATCGACGATCTGAAGCAAACGGTCATTGGGAATGACAATCAGGGTATCAACCTGCTCCTTTAAGAGTGCTATGCCCTGATCAGCAGTTTGGCAACGTTGGATGCCTTCAAATGTAAAAGGCCGGGTTACAACCCCGATAGTCAATGCGCCAATTTCCCTTGCAGCCTGAGCCACAATAGGAGAAGCACCTGTTCCAGTCCCACCGCCAATACCGGCAGTGATGAAGACCATATCTGCGCCTTTTAATATACTGTATAGGTCATCCGCAGATTCCTCTGCTGCTCCACGTCCAACTCCGGGATCACCCCCCGAGCCCAGACCGCGAGTAAGTTTATCTCCTACACGGACCTGTACCGGCGCTTTTGACCGAAGCAGAGCCTGGGCGTCAGTGTTAACAGCGATAAATTCAACACCCGTCAGACCGGTATCAATCATCCGGTCGACGGCATTGCATCCACCTCCACCAACACCAACAACTTTTATCCTTGCAAATGATTCTGTTTCTTTGATGGGATCCATAGTATTCTCCTCTATACTAAACATGCATCTGTTGTGTGGTCATTGTCTAGGGTAGTAAACGCCTGAGAAATTCAATAACTTTTCTCCAACTGACTGTTTTATTGTGCATCTGTTTTCGGTAGCTGTCTTTTTCATAGGAAATTGTGTTCATTAACACCGTCCATTCCAACAAACCAACACTGGTTGAATAGGCAGGATCATGAAGCTGATCCGTCATTCCCAGGAGGTTCTCCGGTTGGGCGACTCTGACCGGGAAATTAAACATTTTCCGTGCAAATTTGCTGATACCGGGAAGTGAGCTTGTTCCACCGGTGAGAACCATTCCAGCTGGCAGTAATCCATCATATCCGGAACGTTTAATCTCCTGGATCACATAGCTGAACATTTCCTCCACCCGCGCTTCAATAATCATGGCCAGTTTCTGTCTGCTGAACTCCGCTTCGGCATCATCCCCAAAGGGTCGGATTCGAAATACCTCATCCTCAGGAATTTCAGTTTTCATCGCATATCCGTGCATTATTTTTACTTTTTCCGCCTGGTCCATTGATAAACTTAACCCATGGGTGATATCAGAAGTTATATGATTTCCTCCAATTGCCATTACCATGGTATGCCAGACATCCCCGTTGATATAAATCGCTAAATCTGTCGTTCCACCGCCTATATCACAGACAACAACACCCATTTCCCGTTCAGTTTCTGTCAATACTGCTTCAGCTGATGCCAGGGGATTCAGAACAAATGCTTCCACTTCAGCCCCCGCGGCATTCACACATTGTTCGAGATTATCAAGGGATGTGGAAGCGGCGGTAATAATATGCGCTTCAACCTCCAACCTGTATCCATGCATACCTATCGGTTTGTGGATGCCATCTTGACCATCCACGCTGAATCCACGCTGAATGACATGGACAATATCCCGATTGTGCGGGATCGAGACAGCTTTAGCAGCATCCAATGCCCGGAAGACATCATGTTGATCAATCACACCTCCCGTAACACCACTTGCTCCATGACTGTTCAAAGACGACACATGGGATCCTGCCAGGCTGACCTGGGCAGATGTAATTTCCAAACCGGAGGTCCTCTCTGCCTTATCGATCGATCGTTTGATCGCCTTGCTGGTCGCATCAATATCCACAACAGCGCCTTTTCTCATTCCGCGGGATGGTTCTATACCAACTCCAAGGATCCGGAATTTATTTTCCGCCTCTACCCGGGCTACCAGGGTACAGATTTTTGTTGTACCTACATCAATACCTACGATGATCGGCGCATCCTGCGTACTCATGGTTCCATCCTGAAATATGGTGCATCTAAAAACTCAACATTGATCATTGCGGGAGTTATTCTCTTCCCCTCTAAATACTCAACCATCGACTGATAAACTATCATCTTATTTGCAGCATCGTCATCATTAAATCCGAAATATACAACCCAACCTCGAGAATCGCGCCACCCTAATCCATGTCCGGTGTCGTAAATCATGTCCACATTTTCTGGTATATGATCAGATAGGGCAGCAACCGTTCGCACAATCCGTGGATCTACAAACCGATCCTCAACCGTTGGCGGCAACATTTCCGATTTTACCTGGACAACATCATATCCTTCGTCTTGAGGTTCAAATGCCACTCCATTCTCATCCACCCATCTCACATGACCATCCCAATTCCAGGCTAATATTGGATTGCGTTCTTCCAGGGAAATACTGACGTTTGATGGCCAAGCAACTTTCACATCTACCTCAGACAAGCCAGGATATGTAAGCTGAAGGTCTCTTTTTATTCTTCCGGGATTAATGAAAAATATCGATGATCCAGTGATATTGATTGCTTGCGAAATCTCTCCTTCTGAAAAACGCTCCAGTCCCTGCATTTGAACTTCATCGACCTGGAATAAACCTGCATTGGTCAACAGCACTAACGCCATTAAGAAACTGATCGATATGATGCCTGATAATAATCGCCATTTATTAGAAATTACTGGTACCGCTGGAAACCTGATTTCTGCCCCGGGAGATGACAAAGAGACATCAACCCGGCGCCTTGGTGCAGGCCTGTTATCCATGGCAATAGTATTAATACCAATTTCGCTCCGGGAGAGAACAGGTGGAATCCTGCGCGGGGATACACTGGACTTCCGGCGGGAATTACCCTGAGGTTTCCTCAACTGGGCAGATTTCCTGCCTCCACTCCAATTTTTTGCTCTGGTCCGGATTACTCTACCCATTATTCATTCCTACGCTTTGAAATCATATTTTCTCAATAACTGATCTTTTTCCTCTTTCCTTTGCAGGGCAAGGAGAATTAATTCATCTCTCAAATCTTTGTATGGTAAACCACTCGCTTACCATAATTTTGGATACATACTTATGGGTGTAAAACCGGGGATGGTATTCAACTCATTTAAGAAGATCTCTCCATTGTCTTTATCCAATAAGAAGTCAACCCTGGCCATTCCGGCGCAGTCAATTGCCTGGTATGCCCGAAGAGCGTACTCTTGGAAAAGCCTGATCTGCTCATCAACAAGATCTGCCGGGATAAATAATTCTGAACTGTCGTCGTGATATTTTGCTTCATAAGAATAAAACTCTGCAGTGGGTCGGATTTCACCTGGTACTGAAACACGGGGAGATTGGTTACCCAAAACACTCAATTCAATTTCTCTGGCATTAACTCCCTTTTCAACCAGGATCCGTCGGTCAAAACGGGCAGCGTCTTGTAATCCAATCGCAACCCCTTCAATATCATGGCATTTGTGGACTCCCACGGAAGATCCCATATTGGCCGGTTTTACAAATACAGGATATTCAGCAAAAGCATCCACTCGATTCAGCACATCGACCATCAATTCCAACTCCGTCCGATGAACGAGGATGGATGGTACGACTGGAATATCATTGGCGATCATCACATCCTTAAATAAAGCTTTATCCATTCCTACCGAAGATCCCAGAACCCCCGCACCTACGTAGGCAATATCAGCAAGTTCAAATAATCCTTGCATGGTTCCATCTTCACCAAAAGATCCATGGAGGACTGGGAAAATCACGTCAAGTTCCGCAAAGACCTGAAGCATTTCACCCTGGTCAACTTCAGAGATCGTATAAATATCAGGCCGGGAAGGAATAGGCAACATTCCCGCCGGGGATAACCGATCAAATTTCTTTTCAGAAAGCATCTCAAGTGTTTTTTCACCAACCAACCAATCACCTTCAAGGGTGATGCCAATCTCAGTGATGTGGTATTTCTGGGGGTCCAGTGTGTTTAAAACAGAACGCGCAGATACCAGAGAAACTTCATGTTCTCCAGATTTTCCTCCAAATAAAACGCCCAAATGAATTGATTTATCCATTAACTACCTTTGATCCCAATCTCCAATAAATTGGATTTCCAATTCCAGCTCGACTCCAAATTTTTCCTTTACTATCTCCCTGGTCTTTTTTATCAGGGAAGAGATATCCGCAGCAGTTCCATTTCCATGATTGAGGAAAAAATTTCCATGTACGCGACTGATTTCTACATCTCCTACGTTGGTGCCCTTTAATCCTGCCTGCTCGATCAACTTACCCGCATAATCACCGGGAGGATTCTTAAACATGCTGCCGAGGCTCGCTCCCTGTGGTTGGGATTCCTGCCGTTTTTCCGAGATAGATGAGATTCGTTCCTTCACCTTCTCAGGGGTGCTCTGCTCCAACCGAAAGGTTGCCGAAAGGACCACCGCCGGATATTTTCCAGACTTGATCAAACTGGATCGGTAGTCATACGCCAATTGATCCACCGACCATTCTGATCGCTGAATCTTGTCTCCTACTGGATGCAAGATTTCTGCCATATCAAGATTTTCCGCCACATTTGAACCAAAGGCGCCAGCATTGTTTACCACCGCCCCTCCCACCGTACCGGGAATACCAGCAGACCATTCCAAACCAGTCCAGCCTTTAGTCGCAGCTCTCCGGGATAATTTACCGAAACCGGCGCCAGATTCAGCCCATAAACGAGGTGATTCTTGATCATTTTCAAGGAATTTAAAATCCTTTGCTTTATTAATAATAACTACTTCCCTGATACCTTTATCACTGATCAGAGTATTTGATCCGCCACCAATTAATATGAACGGGATTTCTCCCTCCCAAAGGAAACGAACCGACTCTTCTAATTCTTTTTTATTTTCAACAATAGCTAAATAATCTGCCGGTCCCCCAATCTGCATAACAGAATAGCGCGCCATCATTTCATCCACCTTTAGATTATTTCCAAAGAAGGATTCCAGGCCATTTTTCTGTATTTCTGTGAGAACCGGCTTGGTCATCAGTTTAGCCCTACAGATCCTTTATGCGGTCAACAACTTTGTTTACGATCTTCGATGAGAGTTTCTTCCCAGTCTTAGGCTGTCCGTTAAGCTCAGACTGGAGTTTGAGGTTTTGGCGAACCACCCACTCCAACTTCCTGGGAGATTCTAATGCTAAAGCAAATTCATGTTCTCTTTCATTTGAAAGAATATTCGCGCTCATGGTTATTCTCCTCTATTTAAATAATGCCCTCAGGCTGTTAAGGACCGTTCCAGTTGAACATTTATATCTATTGCATCTCCGGCTGTAAAAATCAGCAGCAAATCACCAGATCTCAATTCTTTCAATAAAAATTCATATGCCATCTTGTTCTCAGGAATAAAACTTACATTTGAATGTTTTATTTCGTTTACTAATTTTGTAATGGAAAAACCAGCAGGTTTTTCTTCCCTGGCAGCATATACATCAAGAACAATTACCTGATCTGCATTTGAAAATGCCTCTGTAAACCCTGAAAATAAAGTTTGAGTTCGGGAGTAAGTATGTGGTTGCCAGACTGCCCAGATTCTTCGGTCTGGGTAGGAATCTCTGGCTGCAGACAAGGTGGCATCTATCTCACTCGGATGATGAGCATAATCATCAACCAGTAAAATTCCCTGGTATTCTCCACGGATATCAAATCTTCTTTCACTTCCTTCATATTCCGATAAAGCCCGGGCAATCTCTACACCACTTAATCCCATTTTTTCTGCGACAGCAAAGGCTGCCAGAGCATTTAACACATTATGTTTTCCCGGGATCTGGAGAGAAATATTTACCCGGTCTTTTTGATCCCCATCACCAGCTGCTACTTCAAAGGTAATTCCACCGTTATCATTATTTTCAAGATTCCGGGCAATATAATCACGATCGGGCGCTTGGAATCCATACACTACAAGCTGTTGGGTAGGCTTTAATTTATCTCGGAGCTGCATGGCTCCAGAGTCTTCACCACAAAGGAATAAGATCCCATCTGGTTCCAATCTACTTACAAAACTGCGAAACGCTTCCCTGAAGATCTCTTCCGTCGGGAAAAGATCGGGATGGTCGTGCTCAACATTGGTGACCACCGCCAGGGACGGGTTCAATCCCAGGAACATATAATCATATTCATCTGCTTCGATGACAAAATCAGGACCTTTTCCTGCCCTGGCATTTGTTTTTAAGTTAGCTACCACGGCACCCACAATAAACGATGGGTCTTTATTCAGTCTGGAGAGGATCCAGGTAATCATTGAGGTGGTTGTGGTTTTCCCATGACTACCGGCAATGGCAATTACCTCTTTCCCTTCTAAAAGACGACCAAGGAACTCTGCCCTCTTTAGTACCGGGATTTTCGCCTTAAGAGCAGCTTGTACTTCTACGTTTTCTTCTGGTACCGCAGACGACCTGACAACAATATCTGCTCCCAGGATGTTATTAGCTTGATGGCCGAGATACACTTTTCCGCCTGCCTCTTCAACTGCATCAGACAGCGAGGATGCAGCGAGATCAGAACCACTCACTTTGTATCCCTCTTCCAGCAGAACTTTGGCAATTGCGGACAAACCTGTACCTCCAATGCCGATTAAATGAATTTGTTTCATTAGATAAACACCACCAAAACAAATACAAACGCAATCACAACTGCAAAAAATAAACTAAGCTGATTGCTGGCGAACACTGGCGGAAAATACTTTAATGCATTTAATGCAGCATCTCCCAAGACTGTACCCGGTTGTGGCGGTAATATTTCGGGTATAAATGGATAATGTGCGGCGGACATATACCACCAGAGTGTCCCAACAATAAAAAATCCACTTCCGAGACCCAGGACTGCGCCCAACAATACGTCCTGGATTTTTTCCCGACGGGCTTTTTCCCGTAAAGCTGCCAGGCGGGGAGTCTGGTAGCCAAAAAATGCCAGAATACCAATGATTGCAGCCCTGGACCAGAATTGAGCCTTTAATTCATCCTGGATTGGAACTGGCAATAATTCAAACCCGGTTGATGGAT
>JAZFRV010000225.1:0-6866 GCA_036445875.1 Anaerolineales bacterium | reverse complement strand
CTGTATTCGCAGATTGAGCGAAAAACTCATCGATGGATTTAGGGATTTCCGATATTGTGATATTTTCAGAGTCAAAAGATGGAAAAGATTAAAATCAGCTTCATCACAGGCTTAAGATTCCACTACTGTAATTTGTTTGATCTCATTGATGGCTTCGGTCATAAATTCCCAAAAGGCATCCCTTGCAGTTGTTGAGATCTGGGTTTTATCCCGGACCAACAATAAGCCTTTAGTTATTGACACATCTTTGATTGGAATGGAAGCCACTTTACCTAATACAGAAGAAATAATCTTGGAGCAAAAACCTATCCCAATCCCTTTTTCAACGGATAAAACAATCGATTCGATACTGCTCAATGTAAGATATGAATTTAGTTGTATTAGGGAGAGATTTTTTTTTGCCAGGGCAGAGTTAACAGTTTCGTAAATGGTCGAATCTTCTGATGGGAGAATAAATTCTTGCTCCATTAATTCTTCGATATTTACACTGCCTCTGGAAGCCCAGGGATGATTAAGGGGAGTGATGAGATTAATTTCCTCTGTAAGAAGTCTCATGGATTCAAAACAAGGTTCTAACCCTTTTTCCTGGTTAGTAAATAAAAAATGAAGGTTGCCTCTGCGAAGATCTTCGAGGGGAGAGGAGCAAAAATTAGTCCGGCAAACAATTGAAACTTCCGGAAATTTATTATGAAACTGTGAAAAATATTCCGGCATGATGTATCTTCCTGAAATAGCATTACAGCCAACAATCATCCGGCCTATGATGTGTCCTTGTAAAGAGGACATAGTTTCATTAATCATGGTTGATTGTTTGATAAATTCTCTGGCAAGTGGAATCAATATACGACCCGCATCGGATAAGATTAATGATCTTCCCTGGCGGATGAAAAGTTCAGCGTTAAATTGTTGCTCCAGGATGCGTATGTGCTGACTGACACTTGGCTGGCTCATATGCAGTCGGTCAGCTGCCTGCGTGAAATTAAGGGTTTCAGACGCTGTCAGAAATATGTTTAATTGGTGGGCATCTAACATAATTTTATAGTTGGGATACAGTAGATGGATATTGTGATTTTCATTATACCCTCTTTGTCTGATCTATAGAAAGTATCACTTTTACCTAATCAAAATTGCACACGGGTATATTTTTCTCAATCGTAGACACTCTTAATTGAAGAAGATTTAAATATGCAGCACTTTTTGTGATGATTTTATTGGATAACGCAGTGGTGGATAAATTATTTCTCAACCTATGACCTTAGCGGTATAATAGCCATAGAAGAAGATCAACCACGCCGAATCATTTACGATTTATCTATCTGCCCGAGAGGACACCCGGGAAGATATACCACAATATAAAACAATGTGAACTGCGTTATATGGACTCCTTATCTATTGTATTGATCTTTTTCCCATATGGATTAGCCTTTTTTTCCATGGGTATCATACTCACCTTTGAGCGAGGGCGGAGTATCGATCCTCATCTTCAGCATGCATTGCGTCCCCTGGCAGTATTCGGACTCATTCATGGAGTTCATGAATGGCTCGAGATGTTTCAAAAACTAGAGTTAATTCCATTTCTGGAATTGAACCATCACCTTTGGTCTGCTTTCCGGATCGCCATTCTGACTTTTTCGTTTTTATCGCTTGCGGCGTTTGGTGTTTTCAACATTTTTCGAAATCGAAGAAATCGACGTTTGAGTATGTTAATACCGATTCTTCTTTCTGCGATTTGGGGATTTGGCTTCCTTTTTTTCAGAGGACGTTATGGCTTGAGTGATACCTTGTGGACCGTAGGTGATGTCTGGACGCGTTATGTGATCGCCATTCCAGGATCTCTGTTAGCCTCAGTGGGGTTAATTTCCCAGCAGCGAGCATTCCGAAAAGCTGGTATGGAAGGGTTTGGACGTGACAGCATGTGGGCGGCTATTTCCTTCGTGTGGTATGGAATAATTGGTCAATTGTTTGTACATCAGAGTCCACTACCTCCTTCCAATATCATTAATCAGGATCTATTCATTAATATTTTTGGTTTCCCCGTTCAACTGCTACGAGCTGCGGCTGCTGTCTCTGTGGCGATATTCGTTACCAGATTTTTGCGTTCGTTTGAAGTGGAGCGTCAAAATCAACTTGATGATATTCAAGCTGGACGTTTGAAAGAAGCCCAGAGAAGAGATGTCCTGAGAGGAGAATTCCTAAAAAGAGTCGTAGAAGCCCAAGAAGCGGAGAGGAAACGGATTGCCCGGGAATTACATGATGCAACTGGTCAAGCTCTGACGGCTCTAGGTCTAGGTTTACGTGGTATATCTTCCACTTTGCCAGATGTCGCTGATGATGCGATTGTCAATTTACTACAACTGGAATCTCTGGCAGTAAAAACCTTAGATGAGCTGCGTTTGTTTATCTCCGATCTGAGACCATCCCACCTTGATGATTTAGGTTTAAGGTCAGCGATCCGGTGGTATATTGGTGAAATGGTGGACCGAGTTCCTTTCCAGATAACTGTTGAATTTCCTTCCACCTCTTGTGACCTGCCCACCAGCATCAAAACCGCACTTTTTCGTGTGATCCAGGAAGCTTTAACAAATACTATCAAACACGCCCAGGCGGAAAATGTGAGGATTGTTTTAGAGTACAGAAAAAATGGCGATGTTCGACTGGAGGTTGAAGATGATGGAAAAGGATTTAATCCTAAAAGAATCCAGATGATGCAAGAACCGACCTGGGGTTTATTAGGGATGCAGGAACGTACAATTTTATGTGGGGGTGACTTTTCACTTCATACGGCGCCAGGCGAGGGGACCATTATTCAAGTCACTATTCCAGGTAAAGCTTTGTCAGAATTAAAGGAAAATCATGAAGATTAAAATTTACCTCATTGATGATCACTCTGTTGTTCGCTATGGTCTGCGAATGTTAATTGAAGGGGACGAGGATGTAGTTATTATAGGGGAATCTGGATCTGCAACTGAAGCTTTGACGGCAATTTCTAAACTCAAACCAGATGTTGTATTAATGGATATCAGTCTACCAGACCTATCGGGTATTGAGGCTACACGAGAGATTAAACGCCTTTGGCCCGAGATCGCTGTGGTGGCATTGACAATTCATGAGGATGAAGAATATTTTTTCAAAATGCTGGATGCAGGAGCGAGCGGCTATGTTCCAAAAAGAGCAGCACCTGAAGAATTACTCACAGCTATTCATGCTGCAAATTCTGGCGATGTCTACCTTTATCCATCCCTGGCTAAACTGCTTGTTAAAGACTATATTCTTGACCAGGGATTGGCGGAGAAGGAAAAATCAATTGATGATCTCACACCTAGGCAGAAAGAAGTCCTCATTCAATTAGGGGAAGGGGGGAACAATCTTGAGATTGCTGCTAGATTGAATATCAGTCCAAATACAGTAGCGAGGCATAGGGAGAATATTATGCATAAACTTAATCTTCATTCCCGAACTGAACTTGTAAAATATGCCATCCGCAAAGGTTATATTGAACTATAAATACGAGAGCAATCTACAGTTAATATCTAAATAGTAAAAAGCAGTCATTGATCATCAATGCGTCTGGAAAGTATCCAGGCGCATTTTGTGTTTAATTCGACTATGGGTCAAATCAACCATGTGAATATAGTCACAATCCCCTATTGGGTATCAAGTCGTGGTGAATTAATTCACATAAAAAATAGGATATTGTCAGAATTTACTTTTTTTTACTGACCATTGATAATTCTACTAGCAAAGAGATAAATAACTAGAAGGAGAGCAAAATCATGTCAGCGATTATTCTAACCGTGTTATTTATGATCAGGGTTGCCTTACCCATATCTATCTTGGTTTTGCTGGGAAATCTGCTGAATCGAAATCGTTGTGAGCTTAAAAAGGTAAGTTAATAATGGATACCTCTCAAGGTTTATTATTGGCCATTGTTTGGGTATTTCTTCGTTTTGGATTACCTGTTTTAGGGACTGGCCTAATAATATATATATTTTCCCGATTGGATTCTAGATGGAAAAAAGAGGCTTTAGCGTTCAAAAGAGACTTGGTCAGTGAAGGTGTAATCCCCTTGATTAAATGTTGGGTTTTTAATGATTGCCCCCCAGAAAAACGTCAAGAATGTTTAGCGTATCAAGAAAAATTAGTACCTTGTTGGCAATTGTTCCGGGATGAAAATGAAAATTTACAGGAAGACTGTTTGGACTGTGCTGTCTTCCATACTGCAACAATACCAAACATGAATTAAAAAAAATGAGGACAATATGATGAAAAATTCAATGAAGATTCGATTTTTGCTCGGTCTGGTCATGGCACTCGTATTTGGTGTGGCGACTTATTTTAGCGTCTTAGCCGGATCATCAGAACAAGGAGACCCTCCCGAAGGTGAAATCTGCCAGACCTGTCACCCGGCGCTTTATCTCTCTTGGGAGATGAGTGCTCATGGACAGGCGTTGGTTGACCCCATTTTCCAAGAAATATGGGATCAACGCGGTAAACCTCGCGAGTGTTTAATTTGTCATACCACCGGGTATGATCCCAAAACGAATACATGGGTTGCGGATGGGATCACCTGCCAAGCTTGTCATGATCCCATCACTGCCGATCACCCGGCCGATCCAATGCCCACCGATCGATCAGCAGCTCTCTGTGAGCAGTGTCACAGTCAGACAGTTTTCGAATGGAAACTCAGCGTACATCGTCAATCAGGTTTGGATTGTGTGGATTGCCACGGACAGCATTCAACTTCTCTTCGAGCTGAAGATACGGCTCAATTATGCGCTAACTGCCATCGTGAACGAGCCTCCAATTTTGCACATTCATCGCATAGTAAACAAGACCTGACCTGTGGAGACTGCCATCTTGAGACACTGCAAGCGGATTCGACTGCAGAAGGTGGTCATTCCGGGAAGGATCATAGTTTCCGCCCGAAATTAGACGCTTGCAATGAATGTCATAAATATCAAATGCACGATCCTGTTGATGTTCACTCTGAATCCGGATTGGGGGAGATTGTGATAGAGGAGGAGATACCTGATTTTGAGACCCAAGGACTCAGCATTGACCCAACTCCCGTCAGTCCCGTTTCCTTTGCTCTCATATCCGCACTGATTGGTATGGTCAGCGGTTTATTACTGTCACCTTGGATCCAGGGCTGGTTCACAAAGCTTGATGTCACAGCTCGATCCGATAAAGATTCAGATGGAGATAAATAAAAATGGCGAAAAAAGATGGATTTGACCGCCGAAATTTTATTCAGATCATTATTGGCAGCAGTGTAGGGATTGCAAGTTTAAAAGCGATTAGGGAAGTTTTTGCCTCAGAAGGTAATAGCGGTCCTCATCAATGGGCGATGGTCATCGACCTGGAGAAATGTACTGGCTGCAAGTATTGCACAAACTCCTGCCAGGCTCACAACGATATCCATCCGGATATTGAGTGGAACAAGGTGACCCCGTGGGGGAAGAATGAGAAGACATATTTTTTACCTCAACCTTGTATGCACTGTGAAGATGCACCTTGTGTCGCAGCGTGTCCCGTAAAGGCGAGTTATTACCGAGACGATGGGATTGTGATGATGAATTATGATCGGTGTATAGGCTGCCGATATTGCGAAGTAGCCTGTCCCTATGGGGCTCGATCGTTCAATTGGACTGCGTTCACTGGAGAGAATCCCAAGGTTCCTCAGTGGGGGAATCCGGAAATTCCAAGACGTCCCCGTGGTGTAGTTGAAAAATGTTCCTTTTGTTACCAACGAATTGATAGGGGGATGTCATTCGATCTAATTCCAGGGGTTGATCCGCAGGCCACTCCTGCATGTGTAGTAGATTGCCCTGTAGGTGCCCGGCAGTTCGGGGATCTGAACGATCCTGACTCCTCTGTCTCTAAACTACTAAAACGCAGAGTTGTCCACCGCTTATGGGAAGAATTGGGAACAGAACCTCGAGTGTATTATCTGTACCCGACAGGTGAAATGGAGGCTGAAACGTGAATTCTAATATGTTCACTCGCGTAAAACTATTGTTAAACAAAATAACACCATTCCATTTTTTGATTGCGATATTGGGGTTTTTCATCGGCATAGGCGCGGTAGCAGGTATCATCGTACTCAAAGATGGATTGTCGGTAACGAACTTGACTGATTTAGTCCCCTGGGGTTTATGGATTACCATCGATCTCTCTTCCATCGCTCTCAGTGCAGGGGCATTTACCCTCTGTGCAGTGGTGTATTTACTAGGATTAAAAGAGTTCTATCCTGTAGCCCGCACAGCTACGGTGATTGGTTTTATTGGTTACAGTATGGCTATGCTGTGTCTCTTGCTAGACATTGGTCGCCCGGATCGTTTTTGGCACGGGTTTGTTTTCTGGAATATCCATTCTGTTTTATGGGAAGTCACCATGTGCGTCGGATTGTATTTTACGGTGCTGACATTAGAGGTTCTTCCTATTCTGAGCAAAAGAGATTGGATTCAAGACCGGTGGCCGAAATTGGCAGATAAAATATCTCGCCTGCATCATTTTGCACCCTATTTTGCCATTGCCGGTTTATTCTTGTCTATGCTGCACCAATCCTCTCTGGGTGCAACCTATGGCGTAATGAAAGCCCGTCCTATCTGGTATTCACCCAGTCTATCATTTCTGTTCATGATCTCCGCTATTATTGGCGGGATATCCTTGACAGTCTTGGTATCCACACTGGCAGCCCGAATAACAGAGAATGCGAATGTGCGTCAAGATGTACTAGATAAATTAGTTCAATATGTAGGTTGGGCCTTGGTTTTCTATATATATATACGCTTCTGGTACGTTTTTTCACTTACATATACCTATAAACCAGGTCAATCCGAGGGATTGCAGTTATTATTGTCAGG
>JAZFRV010000224.1:0-7039 GCA_036445875.1 Anaerolineales bacterium | reverse complement strand
CCAGATGTCAACCAGCATGAAATCCACCGGACCGCCAACGTCTTGGAGCGTTTGCCGCAGGTCGCCTTCTCGGAGATCAATGAAATCGGTTAGATCAGCCTCCTTGAAATTAGCTCGAGCGATTTCCGCCTTCGTTGGCTCGTACTCTGTTCCAATAACTACACCTTTCTCGACTTGATTGTCCCGCACAGCGGCAGCCAGATAGAGAGTCGAGACCCCAAAAGAAGTACCTGCTTCTACGACACGTTTTGCATTCAGGGAACGGCAAAGCAGATAACAAAATTGTGCCTTATCCCGATCAAGGGCGACCATCTTATCCGAGAGAAATCGTTGCATAGCATCGTCATAATAGTTTTCATGATCGATCGGTATCTCTTGCTCTCGTCGTTCGAAGCCTGCATTTGTCTCATCAACTTGTAAGTCGCTCTGGGCATGCAAACGATCAAGCAGCTCCTCGAGTTTTGGATCATTTAACAGAGTTGACATATCTTGCTTCTCCTTTCGGTGACTTCTCGAATATGCACTGGTTTTCCTACTATTAATGATATTTTATCCGATTGATATTCTTTTAGGTGAGATCCTGGAATACATTTATCGATTATTATATTTTGGAGGTTAAGCTTTATAATTTGTACTATAATATCAACGCTATTTGAGCTTAATATTAAATTATATTCACTTTGAGGAGAAAGATGGTATGAATCCTGTAGATGTCCATAAGACCATTTCTCAGAATATACTTGCGGATGGTTATTCGATGGTTTTTGATATGGAAAGATCCCACGATACATATTTTGTTGATGAAATCTCCGGCCGTGAATATCTCGATTTTTTTACTTTTTTCGCGAGCAACGCAGTTGGTTATAATCACCCCAAACTCAAAGATCCTGCTTTTTTAGAGAAGTTGACCTTATCAGCCATTCATAAACCCTCCAATAGTGATATCTACACCACATTGATGGCAGAATTTGTTGACAAATTTAGCCAGGTAGTTATGCCTGACTCAATGCCGCATCTTTTTTTGGTGAGTGGGGGCGCATTAGCTGTGGAAAACGCTTTAAAGACAGCATTTGATTGGAAAGTACGCAAGAACCTGGATCAGATCAATAAGACTGAAGGATCAGAGTATGGACTCTTCCATGGTCTGGGTTCAAAAGTGATCCATTTTAATGAAGCGTTTCACGGACGATCGGGCTATACATTGTCACTGACGAATACCAGCGACCCACGTAAACATATGTATTTCCCAAAATTCGATTGGCCTCGAATAATCAATCCCAAATTGAGTTTCCCCACCTCTGATGATGTCTTGGAGCAAGTCAAAAAAATTGAAGAAATTGCTATCGCCCAGATTGAGATGGCGGTAAAACAATATCAGGGTGATATCGCTGCCTTGATCCTCGAACCGATCCAGGGAGAAGGCGGCGATAACCACTTCCGACCTCAGTTCATGCAAACCCTGAGGAAGCTGGCGGACAAACATGAATTTCTGCTGATCTTTGATGAGATTCAAACCGGCATCGGAGTCACCGGAAAAATGTGGGCAGCTGAACACTATGATGTAGAGCCTGATATTTTTGTTTTCGGAAAGAAAACCCATGTTTGTGGAATCATTGCGGGTAAACGGGTAGATGAGGTTAAAAACAATGTGTTTGTTGAATCCAGTCGATTAAACAGCACCTTTGGCGGAAACCTGGTAGATATGGTTCGGTGCACCAGGATTTTGGAAATTATCGAGGAAGAAAATCTTCTTGATAATGCTGCCAGTGGGGGAGAAATAATGCTGGAAGGTTTGGAGGGAATTGCAGCTGAATCAAAAGAAATAATAACCAATGTTCGGGGTAAAGGCTTGATGATCGCGTTTGACCTTCCAGATCAAGAAAAACGCAATTCGATGCTTGATAATATGTTTGATAATGGTTTACTAGCCATGAAATCAGGCGATCATTCCATTCGATTCAGAGGAATGTTGGACACCCCGGAAGAAGCCATTGATCAAGCGCTGGAGATTGTCGCGCAGAGCGTCCCAAGTGTTTAAATTATTGTTAAACAATATATTGACTTGATAGATTACCAATCTTCACTACAGGATTTAATCTTAGTGTGCGTCGAATGCACCTTTCTTTGATCTGGGGAAAATGAAAATTGTATTGGACTTTTCGTAGGATTAGATGGTTATCTAACAAATTTTCCTGTTTCTCTACCGAATTATCCGGGTTCTTTCTGCGTTCAAAGCGAAAATACGCAAAAAATCGCTCGACATATTTATCAAGCGATTTCAAGTAGGGGTGGTATTGGGCATCAGCGAGGAAAGGGAATATCCGAATCTCCCTCCCCCCACACCAACACAATGTGTTGGAGATCTCGAACCGAATGGCCCATTCAATAACAGTTGTTCTATCCGGGATTTACCATTCTCGATAAATAACCGCATCAGCCGGTTTGCCGTGAATAATTAATAAAAACAGACCATCGACTACAATTTCGATTATTTCGCCCTGGGAAATAATTGCTCCTATGCTCTCACTCAATGTTGCAGTCAAAGCTAATTTCCGTATATCTTATTCGCCTCTTGTTCTGCTGCTTCAATTATGTGGTCTAGTTCAGTAAGTTTTTCACTGGGTAGCGGTTGTGGATTGTGGGATGCTTCAATTTGTTTAAATTTCTCTAAGGCTATCTCGCGAGGGTCGCGCGGCTTACCCGCATCCCCTTTTTGTCTGAGCAGGGGGGATAGACGGAAATCGCGAATGTGCTCCCTGGTATGCTTCTGGGCTAAGAAGTGACCGCGCTGCCCGACAGCTTTTATTGCATCGAGAGCAGCGTCTATCTGGTTTAATCTATGACTTCTCAACATTTCGTTTACATGATAATAGGCATCATGATCAAGGATGATCTCTTCGGGATAAAGAGTCGTTGCGCTGCCAACCAAGCCCATCAAACCGCAAATATCACCTCCCGCCATCGCAGTCATAGCTGCACCAAGTCCAACCTCATAACCCGATTGCCATCCAAGTTCTGGCGCATCGCCGCTCACTCTGGCTCCCCCCAGACATGGCACATTCCAGGCATGAGCAAGCTGCTTCGCCATCATATATGAGGATGTTGGCACTTCGCTGATATAACCACCAGTGCGTGGATCCATCAAGGAGGTGAAAACGGCGTGGAAAACAGGAGCTCCTGGATAGGCAAGTTGAATAAGCGTCATAGCGCTGATCACCTCAGCATCACCCATGACCAGCGCCCCTAGAGGTGTTGCCGGTGCAGTGGATCCCATCGTTGGCATAGCCATGAAACTAATAGGAATCCCCGCCTCAGCATAAACCAGCGCACTCTCTATCCCATGCTTGTCGTGGCTCAATGGGGATATAGTGCATATATTGGCGCAGATAGGTGGTCTGTGAATGAGCGCCTCAGCATTTCCAGCTACAACGGTTGCCATATCTACAACGTACCTCGCCAATCGTGGATGCATCGTTGTCCCGCCCCGGACATGCTTTAATGTATTTGTCAAGCCAGCATGACACTGGTGCAAAGAAGCAGTCTGTCCATAATCCTTTGCGCTTACCATCGGCCAGTAAAAACTTACCAGGGGCAGGGCGTCACACACTCGTGCCATCATGGCTACATCTTTTTTGCAGGAAGAGCGTTTCTCCCGCGTCTCCGGGTCAATCACATGTACACCTGTGCCATCGGTTGACAGGTAGGAGCAGCTACCGTCCAGAAGTAGGTCAAAACGTTCCTCCCGCCCCCCCAGAACGAAGGATCTTGGAGCGGTTGACATAGCCTTCTTTACCAGGTCAGGTGGGATACGGACAATTTCAGCCTCCATATCCACCAGGGCACCGTGGTCGGAAAAGATTTTCAACGCTTTGGTGGAGGGGAAATGAACGCCAATTTCATCCAAGATGTACAATGTTTTTTCTTTCAAAGCCTCAAGCTCAGCCTGGGTCAGCGCCTCACTTTGGAAAGGTGATTTGAACGAAATGATATCTGGGGTTTTTGAATACAATATTTTTCCTTTTGATGTGCAATTGATTACTTACAAGTGTAATATCAGTTTGATGCATGCCGTCGTAAGTTGCATGACATAAAAGAAACTAGATAACAATAATTACTCCTTCAAATTAAAGAACAGTTCCACCCTGCGTTTGATTAGTATTGAATTCGAACCAGCAACCATCGTATTAGTAAGCCAAATCATTAACCTAATTTGGATTCTCTTGATTTACTCCGGGTCAACTCGGAATACTTTATCGCCAACACGGATCACCGCGTCTTCCTGACCTTTACTCAACAACAATAAAAAACCACGGCGACCATGATTAAGGAATTTCAGCACATCCTTTAGCTCTGCTGCTGGCAGTCTTTCATCCTGACTCCGGGCAGTAAAATGACTGAATTCATCACAAGGTGCGGCAAACATCTGCAGATCTAAATGGGTTAATTGGCCTGATTCTGAATTCTCAATCGCAATCTGGGTCCCCATATCATCCACCCAGACTTCCTTTTCAAAATCAATAATGATGTTCTCACCGGCGATACCATCCACCATATGATCTCCAAATCTAGTCCGCATGGCTTTGTAGTGGGAAGTAAAACCGATGCAAACAAGGTCATCATCATCGTATTCTTTGTCAGGGTGATCCAGATGATGGATGTCCAGCACATGCTCTCCAGCAGGTGTAGTTGCTTCAATCCCCCTGGGAGTAATAAGCAGATTATCCACCTCTACCAGCCGGGAATGATCATAAAAATAACCAGTTGGTGTATCAATTATCAACCCTGACGGCTGCAGCTGGACCAATATGACTGTACCTAAATCGTGGAATTTCTCAACCATAGTATTGTCTCCAATTTTATCCTTGATATATACTACCTTGAAAATAATAAAAGAAACCTATTCCATCAAAAAGGAAAAAAGGATTCAAAGATTTCACTCCCTGCCCGGATTCTCATCCTCAGCTGCTTTCAGAATGAGCTTTAATTCTTCCTGGACCTCTTTTGAGAGAGGTTCCGGCTGATGTTCATCCAAAATATTTTTCAGAGTTAGCCTGGCCCGGGTGCGAACGTCCTCCGGGGCTTGTTCAGCCACCATTGGGGCCGGATGAGTTAATTCTGGCAGCCAGATCTCTCTAATTTTCCTCCTGGTATGTTTTTGCCCCATGAAATGCCCTCCAGGCCCGACAGCTTTAATAACATCAAGAGCCAGATCATCAGAGCCGGTGTCAATTCCTTTGGCTAAAGCCCGATGGGTATGATAAATTTCATCATCATAGATTATTTGCTCCGGTATCAATAAGGTAGCTGCCCGCAGCAGCCCGAGACCTTCAACCATGTCCGCTCCGACCAGAGGAGTGAACAGGGATGTATACACACTATCCCGGCCAAGCTGCCAGGAATCTGGCGTGGGGCAATCGACACTGAACGCCCCTCCTAGGGAAGGAACATTCCAGTCATGAGCCAATTGAACTGCGGCGGCATTGCAAAGATATTTCTCGGATATCCCGGTGATGTAATTCCCTGACCGGGGATCCATAACCGACGCTAACAGTGAATGATAAACCGGCGCTCCAGGAGCCACTAATTGCATCAGTACCATAGCGCTGACAACCTCACTATTTCCAATGGCCAAAGCCCCGGCCATCGTCGCTGGTGAAGTTGAGCCGATATTTGGCATCGCCATAAATCCCACAGGAACACCAGCTTCAGCATATAACATAGCGCCTTCAATGCCTTCTTTATCCTGTCCGAGGGGAGCTATCGTGCAAACCAGGCTTGAGAGGGGTGGTCGGGTACTTAGATTATCCTTGCTACCTGCAATTACCTCGGCCATTCTTAAGGCATCGCGGGATAAATCTTCACCGATGATCGTTACGCTCTGAATATGTTTTGACGTATTATTAAAGCTGGCATCTAACTCGTGCAAAGGAGAACTTGATCCACAATCCTGGGCGCTGACCATCGGCCAATAAAATGAGATCGAAGAGAGATAATCCGCTGCTTTCGCCATCATGGCCACATCCGCTTTGGTAGATTGCCGACGTTCACCAGACCCAAAATCAATGGTTTCCGTTCCGCTGCCATCGGTGGCGAAATAACTGGTTTTGCCGTCAAGAATTAAATCC
Source organism: Anaerolineales bacterium (assembly GCA_036445875.1). Lineage (GTDB taxonomy): Bacteria > Chloroflexota > Anaerolineae > Anaerolineales > UBA11858 > B10-G9. Next base: position 914 of record JAZFRV010000224.1, on the reverse strand, counting down.
GTTCCTGCACTACGTCCAGAGAGAGTGTAAACTCGTGGAGCGTGGCTCATCGCCTCAAGAACCAATTCTGAAGGGATTCTCACGATCTGGCTCTCATAGTCCACCAGCGCCCCATGATCAGCAAAGACATTGAGAGTTTTTTCGGATGGGAAATGCACACCGACGGATTCAAGAATATGTAATGTCGCAGCCCGGACCTCAGCAATCTGGTCTGGAGTCAGAACTTCAAACTTCAGAAAATGTTCTATTGGTTTGATGTTCACCATAAAATTATTTACCTCATGCCTCTACAACAGTAGTATTTGACAGGAATACAATGGTTTCATCTCTGAAAGGGTAGGTGAGGCATTTACTATCCACCAGTTTTTTTCAGAGCTTCCATAATTTCATTTTGATGCTCTTCATTATGTTCAATCATATAGTTGATTAAAACTGAAATGCTGACAGTTTCCTCTCCCAGTGGAATTATAAATCAGATGATAATTTATCTATTGGAATTTGCTTGACGATCTCTTTAAAATCATCCCGAGCCTGATTCCATTCTTCCATTATCTGGTCAGTTGGCAGATTTCGTTGTTCTAGTAACTTCTGAGCATTAAAATCTGTTTCATCTTCGGCAATGCCCGGGATGACATATTCAGATCCTTCCAGATATGAACTTATAGCCTGGATCACTTCTCGATCCCAGGTGGCAATGTGGCCCAGGATATCTCTGATTCGCCATTCAGCATCATCATAGATAATCAATTCCAGATCACTCCCCTTTAATATCTCCCCCAGTGCAGAATGGGTCTCGGACAACCTTTTTACAAGAAGATTCTTATTTTCAATGCTCATTGTTTACACTCCTATCTGGAAATATTTTATCCGGGTTCTTCAGCTCTCATCCCCGGTTTTCAGAACAAAATATTCCC
>JAZFRV010000223.1:0-12609 GCA_036445875.1 Anaerolineales bacterium | reverse complement strand
TCTTTGGGATCACGGCACTCGCTATCCAGGAATACATTCCTTTAGAGCTGGCCGGACCGCGGGTAACATGGCATACAAACATGCTTCTATCAAAGACCCACTTACAGAACTGGATTTTATTGAACTGCATGACGCCTATACATCCAGTGAAGTCCAGACATATGAAGATCTTGGATTATGCCGCTATGGTGAAGGTGGTCCATTTGCCGCGTCAGGAAAAGCTTTTCTTCCAAACATTGAATATGGATTGGATTTGGTAGATAAGCCCATCTGCCCTGTAAATCCCTCTGGGGGATTAATCGCCTGCGGTCATCCTGTGGGCGCAACTGGATTAATGCAAGCGGTTTTTGCAATCTGGCAGCTTCAGGGATCCATTGAAAAACATTTTAATGATAAAACATTGCAGGTTAAAGATGCCCGGAAAGGAGCAATCCACTCCCATGCTGGTACGGGCACCTATGTCACTGTCAGTATTCTGGAAAAGGAATAAGGAGGATCCATGGCTAAAATACCTGAAAAACAACCTGAAACACTGGGTGGGACCATTGTTCACAACCTGCCTTTTCCTCTGGAAACTTCTCCCGAAGCGCTGGCCTGGCTGAAACATATGGCCCCTATTCAGATAGAACAACCATATAATATCGTCTACCTGCACTCGTATGCCCAGGATAGTCCTTGGTTTGCTGGATTATCTAACAAGAAAATCCTCGCCAATAGAGACCCGGAAACCGGCTATACCTATGCAACTCCCCGGGGCCATGATATGTACACCGGGAACGAAACGGAATGGATCGATATTACCGACAGAAAAGCCGCTGTGCATGCTTTCACTGTCTGCCACTTCGGATCAGAAGCATTTTTAGATCAGACTCCATTTGTCCTGGCTTTGATCGAATTTGAAGGAGTTAACACCTTACTCCTCAGCAGATTGATGGGTGTAGATCCAAACCATGCGAACCTGGACTGGATTGGAATGGAATTAAAACCCCAATTCCTCAGAAATAGCAAACTCAAACCCACAGACGTGTACTTTATACCAGCATAACTCCATAAGAAGGAACCGTAAACCTCTTTGGTGTACGGTTCCTTTTTATATGCAAACTAACTCAATCTGGTCTATAATCTAGGCTATCATTTGCCAATTATTCAATTAAGGGTTAGTTTGTGGTGAAATCTAAACGAACTGATTTAGGAACACCAATTGCCAGATACTACCTTCAGCAATTACGCTGGCGGGATCTTTTGACAGTATTTTTCCCTTTGACCTTGGTGGTATTGTCACCCCTAGGGTTTGGATTGTGGCGCACATTGTACGGCTATTCAAGCTTTGGTCCTGCAGCTGCATCATCCTGGGGTAGAATCTGGTTTTTGGTGAGCGGGTTTCTGGTTTTACCTCTGCTTTTCTATACATTAAACAGGTTTAGAAAAATCCATACCTGGATAGAAGTTTATGCTTGGGGTCTATTATTGCACTACCCTCCCAGTCGGAAACGATTGCTGAACTGGGAAGATATTCAGGGCATCACCAGTTATTCAGTAAACAAATCTTTTTTTCGGATTATCAATAAAACACGCCACTACTTAATACTTCACAGCCGCAGATATCCCCCCTTACCATGCCATCCTGACCTTCACGATCGTGAAGGACTTAAAAAAACAATCAAGAAGCAGGTGTACAATCGGTTAAGACCTATATTAATTAAAACATTTCAAGGGGGCGAGATCATTCCCTTTGGTGAGATTTCCATCACAAAGCAGAAGTTATACCTCCCTAAACAGGAACTTCCCTGGGAGTTCGTTGAGGGCATTTCAGTACAAAAAGGTATATTTATAATTAAACTATCAAGCGAGAAACAATTAGAAATGCCTATCAGGAAAATCCAAAATATAGAAATTCTCATTCACTTAATTAAAACGGAGATCTGATATGTCCGTTCAACCAAAAAAATGGTTCAGATTAAGTTTGTTATTACTTTGCTCGGCCCTTCTCGGCAGCTGTGGCAGTATCTCTTTGGAGAATATTCTCCCAAATTTCGGTCCGAGCGAACCAGCCCTGATTATGGTTGAAGTCACTTTCTATGCTCAAGTCCCGCTCAACACACCGGAAGAAGAACTGATCTACCTCAGCACGCTGGATGAAGTTACTGGATTGGGAGTAAATGCTGATGCTCATCCGATGGAACCAGCTTTAGGAGAAAAAAATCTTGATCAGGGCTTGATTTACAAAACAACTCTGACGGTACCACAATATACCATTATCAAATATCGTTATACCCGGCAGAATCAATACGCAGTTATTGAGCATACCCAGTCAGATGAACAGGTCCGGTACCGTATAGCACAAGCTGATAATCCCCTGGAAATTCGGGATTTAGTCAGTAGATGGTCGGATACAGAATATATCTGGCCGGAACCGGGAAGAATTTCAGGAGTAATCCTGGATGAAATCTCGGGAGAACCAGTGCCTGGAATGCTTATCTCAGGGGGGGGAACACAAACTTTCACAACAGCATCCGGTAAGTACATGCTTCAAGGTCTACCTCCTGGTGTACACAATCTTGTAGTGTATGCTCCTGATGGCAATTACCAAATCATTCAGCAAGGAGCGGAAGTAGCATCTCAGGCAAATACTGAAGCTAACCTATTTATCTCTCCCAGGGATTTTGTTGATGTTACTTTCCTGGTAACTGTCCCAATCGGAACCCCAGAAAATAGCGTCCGTCTGGTCGGCAACCTTTACCAGCTTGGGAATACTTTCGGTAACTTACCAGGCGGAATGAACACAACCCCACACAGAATTCCAAAACTCGCCAACGGTGGAGATAATCGATACGGCATCATTCTCTCTCTGCCTGTGGGTACGGAGATTCGATACAAATATACCCTTGGAGACGGATTCTGGAATGCTGAACATACAGAAGATGGCGGATTCAATCTACGCAGATTTATCGTTCCGGATCATCCTTTCCAAATCACAGATGAGGTAATCACCTGGAAAGCTGGCAAAAAGGATTCAATCACTTTTGATTTGTGGACCCCAGATAATACCCCTGCAGGAGAAGAGATAACCATCCAGTTTAACCCCTATGGGTGGACTACTCCCCTGCCCATGACCGAACTTGCTCCAAACCATTGGGTTTTTATCTTGTTCTCACCATTTGATATTATTTCTGATTTGTCATATAGATATTGCAGGGAAGGAGAATGCGGAATTGCGGATGATCTGGCCACTATGGGAGAATCGCCTGCGGGGCGTACAGTAAGCCCCAGTTTCGAATCACAATATATTGCGGACACAGTAGAAAGCTGGGCCTGGCTGGAATCAGAATCCTCCTCGATGATTATTCCTCAACCCATCGTTCAACCCAGGGGAGAACAATTTATAACCGGGATTGAATTCATGCCTGGAAACAAAGCTGCCAGTTCAGTTCATTTCTCTTCCGCCATACCTGCTATCGCACGCATGAATGCCAAGATGATTGTTTTAACACCAACCTGGTCGTTTACTCACCAAGTCCCACCCGTGATTGAACCCAACCCCAACCAAGATCCGCTTTGGTTAGACCTCTCGCAAATGTCTAATCTTGCATTCCAACACGATCTTCAGGTAGCACTCCATCCCCAACCCCACTTCCCGGATACACCTGAAATTTGGTGGGAATCCGCACCTCTCGATTTTGGGTGGTGGAATAGTTGGTTTGATCAATATCAAAATTTTGCGGTACATTTTGCTGATCTGGCTGAAATGCAGGGAATCGATACCTTAGTACTAGGAGGAGATTGGCTTTCTCCTGCACTTCCGGGAGGAAAACTTGCAAATGGAGATCCATCCGGTGTACCGGCAGACTCCAAAATTCGCTGGGTTGAAATCCTGGAGGAGGTCGACGCTCATTTTTCTGGCACAATAGCCTGGTCAATGTCGCTTCCTGCTAACGAGCATATCCCCGAATATTTTCAATTTATCGACCAAGTCCATCTGAATTGGTCTCCTCAGATTAGTATTGATGAATCATCTTCCCAAGATGATCTAAACAACCAGGCAGAACAATCACTTAATAATGAGATAAACGACTTCTGGTCAGTCTGGATGAAACCAGATGATAAATTATTGATCTTACGTCTCGCCTATCCATCCGTGTCAGATTGGGGAGTCGATTGCGATGCGGAAGAGACTGAAATATGCCAGGGATTAGCGGTATTTACCAACCCTGCGCCTTCTTTACCAAACTATGAACTAAATCTTGATAATCAGGCAAAAATCTATACTGCCTATTTATCAGCAATAAACGGAAAAAACTGGGTATCCGGCATTATCTCCTGGGGATATTATGCCCCGGTTGTACTGCACGATAAATCAATATCCATTCACGGAAAACCAGCAGAAAATATCCTTCAACACTGGTTCACTGAGTTTATGGCTCAATAATTATTTACAGAACAAGGATCCAAAACCGCCTGAATTAATAATGTCAGGCGGTTTTTCCCATTAACAAGAAGATACTTTTTATTTCCAGTCAATTCCGGGAAATATCACTCATTTTGTTAATTGTTAACTAAATATTTGAAAGGTGAATTACCCCTTGTACAATTTAGTACTATGCTATAATGAAATTCCAAGTAAAGACAAAACCCATCCATTGATTAACATGGATGGGTTTTAATGGTCTGTTTTATCGAATAGGTAATGCATAAAAAGTATGGGAAATAAGAATATTGAACAATCAACCTCTGAATATGAAAATCCTCTCGCCCATTTACTCCAGATTGGGAGCAATAAGGGTTATGTAACGCTTGATGATATTTCCGAGATATATCCAAAAGCTGAAAACAATGTGGATCAATTGGAAGAAGCATTTTCTGCCCTGCTAACGGCAGATATTCCCTACGTAGAAAGTGAAGAGGAAGCGGAAGAATTATTTGATGATGACGATCAGGATGATCTGGACATCATTCCAAATAGTTTCTTTGATGAAGACGACCCCTTGGAGAATATTAGCACCAGCGATACAGTTGGTCTTTATATTAAACAAGCTGGAAAAGTTCCTCTTTTAACAAGGGAGGAGGAGCAATCTCTTACCGAGCTAATTGACAATGGAAGAAGGGCTCAAAAGAGGTTAGCAGAAGAAGAAATCACTTTAGAGCAACGGGAAGAATTGAGTGAAACTGTTGACGAAGGTTGGGAGGCATTTGAACATCTCATCCAGGCTAATTCCAGGCTTGTCATCAGTATTGCAAAAAAATACGTTGGACGGGGTGTATCCTTTTTGGATCTAATTCAGGAAGGCAATATTGGTATGATGCGGGCTGCCCTGAAATTTGATCGCGACCGGGGTTATAAATTTAGCACTTATGCCACCTGGTGGATTCGCCAAGCTATTACCAGGGCAATCGCTGACCAGGGACGAACAATACGTGTTCCAGTACACATGGGTGACAAAATCAATAAAATGATCCGCATGCAGCATCAATTGAAGCAGGATTTAAACAGGGATCCCAACCCTGATGAATTGGCAGAAGCTCTTAATGTCACACCGGATGATGTTCAGGATATGATGAAACATGCCCGGCGACCCCTTTCACTGGAAATGCCCACCGGCAAAGAAGACGACGCCCAACTGGGTGATTTTATTGCCGATACTGACGTAATTCCACCCGATGAAGAAGCAACTGGTATCCTTCTTCGAGAACATCTCCAGGAGGCATTATCTGAACTTCCTCCCCGGGAAACCAGGATTCTGGAAATGCGCTACGGCCTGATTGATGGGAGAACCCTGACATTAAACGAAGTAGGAAAAAAGATGGGAGTAACCCGAGAGCGAATCCGTCAAATTGAAGCCCAGGCTTTACGCCGACTCAGGAATCCCCGAATCCAGGAAAAATTACAGGCCTATCTGGATTAATAAAAACATAAATAAACCAAAAGCGGAACAGAGAATTCTGTTGCGCTTTTCTTATTCTTCTATTTGAAATCTTATTGCAAGTAAAGGTCACCCCAAGTTGTGGGATCTGCAAAATTCCGGGTTGGAACATTGCTTACCATAGTTTGCTGTTCTTTATCTCCTACATTGTCATTATCATTAATTGAGATTGCAAACCCATAATGATCTCCTACTGCTGGTGTTGACACTCCCAGCAAATCCCAGGGGATCTTAAACTCAATCTGATATCCACTGCCGCTTCCCATTCCAACCGCACCAATTTTTATATCAGTTGTCCTTCCTGCCTCAGTTTTAGGGAACCAGATGTATGCGTCAGGGGGATCAAAAGTATTGGGGAGGGAGGTTGGGATTGGTGTTGAACCAGGAAAAAGGGGGGAAGCAACTTTTCCTATGGTGATTAAGCTGATTACACAAGTACCAATACATTCCCCAGGAGATATGCCTATCTGATAATCATCACTTGTCATCGCTTGCAGGTTATAGTCATCGCTAACATACCGGTCGAAAAGGATTTCTATACTGTCTCCCAGATAGATCTGTTCCTTTGTGGCTTGCTGGACATATTTGTCATCTTTTACTCGAACACCAAGGTATAAAAAATTATTGTCCCAACCGGCTACAACTGTTCCGGAAATATCGTCTTCATCATCGTATTCACCTGCTCCGTAGACAACGTGGGTAATCACCTTCTGAATCGGCAGGTTCCAATCAGACAAATCACCATCAGTGATGGAATTAGGATCCATAAAATCTGCAATAATGGAAGGTCCACTTCGAACAGCTGGCCCTACATAGGAATTTGCCGTCGGTTCAGCCGTTTCGGCTGGTTCTTCAGTCGCAGTGGGAACTTCCGTAGTAACAGTCGATTCGGGAGTTTCGGTCAGTAAATCTTTCTCTTCATCACCAGCATCCTGCCCATCTCCATTTGTGGATGTATCCGAATCGCCATCTGCCGCTGATGTCGCGGCTACATCCTGAGTAGGCTCAAACAGTGCAGTCATTGTTTTATCCGGTGTGGGAAAAGAGAAAGGCGTGGGTGTGGAAAATCCAGGCAATGTGCAGGCTGTAAGGCCAAAAAGTATTGCTATTGCCACGATAAAATAACGAAATTTAATTTTACGCATGATAATTTTTCCTCCTAAGTGAGGTTTTTTCTCTCAGAAAATAAGTTATATTAGAATTATAAACGAATTTCATTGATTATTCCTTCCTATCAGGGAGCTTACGACTTTGTATACCTACCAATACCCCAGACCTGCCTTAACAATAGATATTGTATTATTCAAAAAAGTGCAAGAACTATACCGCGTTCTCCTCATAAAGCGGGCCCAGGAACCCTTTGCAGGAAAATACGCCCTCCCCGGAGGATTTTTGGATATCAGTGAAACACTCGAAGAGGCCGCGGTCAGAGAATTAAGGGAAGAAACTGGGTTGAAAAATATAGGGCTTGTCCAGATCCATACATTTAGCGATCCAGGCAGAGACCCCAGAGAGCGAGTAATATCAACTGCGTACAGCGCTGTAATCAATGATAACTACCAATACCAACTGCAGGCAGACAGCGATGCTGAGGAAGCAGAATGGCATCAACTTTCAAATTTACCCGCTCTGGCATTTGACCATAGTGAAATTATCCGGGTTGCAATAGATAAGATGAATATAAAGATCAATGCCTGAATATCGGGAAAATCTCCTGAAATCTATCCATAGGAATTTATATAGTTGAGTTTTTTTGGAATCTTTGGATTATCCCTTTTAAAAAGGCACCCCACCATGCCGTGTGTGACTTAGTGTTGAACCTGCTTTCACAGATTGGGTTTCCTCATTAGTAGCTCCGCCTTGGCTCAGGCCTATCGCGTTACTACTGCAATATTGGAACCCTAAAAGATGGTGTTGGCTCAAAACATGTTTGTCACATCACGTACACAGCAGGGTGAAATACACTTTACCATACGTCTTCCCGCGTGAACAGGGGAATAAGATAATCATCAAATTAGTTTAATCTAAATCCAATTTGATATGCAATTCCTCCATTTGTTCGGGCTCAACCGGCGATGGTGCATTACCCATCAGGTCCCGGGCTGATTGATTCTTGGGAAAAGCAATCACTTCCCGGATATTGGGCTCATTTGCTAAAAGCATACATAAGCGATCGATCCCGGAAGCAATTCCCCCATGGGGTGGAGTACCATAGGAAAAGGCTTGAAGCATATGCCCAAATCGTTCTCTGGCAACTTCCATATCAAGTCCAATTAAACCAAAGATCTTTTCCTGCAGCCCAGCATCATGGATCCTGATGGAACCACCACCGATTTCGTATCCATTGAGAACAAGATCGTATTGTTGTCCCCGAACCAGGGAGGGATCTTTATCCAAATTCTTTAGATCTTCCATCATTGGAGATGTAAATAAATGGTGGCTCGGATCCCAGCGCCCCTCATCCTTGTTGTAATTTACGAGCGGAAAATCGATCACCCAACAAAAACCAAGTGTATCTTGATCTACTAATTCCAGGCGATCCCGGAGTTTTTCCCGTAATCGTCCTAGACTTTCATAAACTATTGCCGGGGTGTCAGCAACAAACAGGAGCAAATCATCGGGTTCAGCATCCATTAATTGTTGAATCTGGGTTTTTGCTTTTTTCGTCAAGTATTTTGCAAAAGATGACCGTTCCTCTCCATCCGATGTCAAAGCCAAGTATGCCAATCCACCAGCACCATACACTTTGACATAGTCCGTTAATTCATCAATTTGTTTTCTACTGTAATCTCCTAAACCTTTGGCATTAATCCCACATACTGTTCCACCTCTCTCGATAGTTTCCGAAAATACTCGAAATCCTGATTCTGGAGCTATCTCCGAGATATTGTGAAGCTCCATACCAAAACGGATATCCGGGTTATCTTTACCAAATCTTTCCAGAGCTTGCTTATAGGTAAATCGGGGCCAGGGAGTTTCCAAAACCCTCTTTTGAGGAGTTACTGCTTTAACCAATTCGGTATATAAGCCTTCCAGTAAATCCATCACGTCTTCCCGTTCAACAAAAGACATCTCAATATCAAGCTGAGTAAACTCTGGTTGACGATCTCCCCGTTGATCTTCATCCCTGAAACAACGCGCGATCTGGAAATATCGTTCCATTCCTGCGACCATAAGCATCTGTTTCAACTGTTGGGGAGATTGAGGGAGAGCATAAAATTCTCCCGGGTGAATCCGTGAGGGAACAATATAATCCCGGGCTCCTTCAGGTGTGGTTTTAAATAGAATTGGGGTTTCAATTTCTAAGAAGTCTTTTTGATCCAGATAATTTCGGATAAATGATACTACCCGATGGCGGAGGATGATATTATCCCTCATCCGGGGACGGCGCAGGTCCAGATAACGGTACTTTAATCGGGTTTGTTCTTCCACGTCTTCATCTTGATTGATAAGAAACGGCGGTGTTTTAGCAGGGTTTAATATCTTCACTTGAGTAAGTTCAACTTCAATTTCACCAGTGGCTAGATCAGGATTTGCCATACCATCCGGCCGTTTCCTGACAATACCAACAGCTTGAATCACCCATTCCATCCGGACTGGGATTAGTTTTTGGTGAACTTCTGGAGATGTTTCAGGATTGGAGACTAACTGAACAATGCCAAACCGATCCCGTAAATCTAGAAAGGTAACTCCACCCAGATCCCGCAAGCGATCAACCCAGCCAGCTAAAGATACTTCCTTGCCTATATCCTTTGCCCCCAACTCACCACATGTATGCGTTTTATACATCTATCCTCCAACAAAACCAAAACAACATTAATAATTGCTTTTTTGTGCCCTGAATTATAGCACGCCGACATCCTTAGGTAGAATACTGAATTAAACCAGGAATAGCACTGCAACTCCCAACGTGGCGATTAGGGTTCCTGCTATGACTCCCCAACCAAATCTCTCTTTGAAATAAAAATAATCAATCGGGAGTAAAAATATGGGAGGAAGAGCCATCAGCGTACTAGCAACTCCGATACTGGTATACTGCAGCGCAAATAATGACAGAGATACACCCAGAAATGGACCTGAAAAAGCACCTCCTATGATCTTCCACAGTGCATCAGGATAATCTACTACCTGCCGGATCGTTGTTCTGGCCTGTTTTTGAATTATTGTTATCAACCAGATAACGATCATGGCGCTAAACATGCGAATGAAATTTCCGGACAGGGGAGAAAATAAATCTCCCAGACCAATTTTTGCCAAAACAAAACCCAACGCCTGCCCGATTGCCCCGCCCAAACCAAACAAAATCCCTCGCAGGTAATTTTCTTTCTGCGGACCCTGATTTTGATTCTTTTCGATCACAACCCATATCACACCTATGATAGTTAAGAGAATTCCGAATAACTGCCACCATGTTAAAGCTTCCCCCAAGAAAATCCAAGCTATAAAAGCCGCCAGGATGGGAGCTAAACTCATCATCAGCATGGATATCCGGGGTCCAACCCATACAAATGCCTGGAACAGAAAAGCATCACCCAAAACCAAACCCACAATACCAGATAAGCCTAACCAAAACCAGTGGTCGAAATCTGCATTGGTTGGCCACGGCATTCCCAAAAATATCCAGTGAGCGGCCATTAAGAAAAAACTCGCGGCTACCAAACGTAGACGATTAACAACTAAAGAACCAACTTCTCTACCCGCCATCGTAAATAGCGCTGAATTTATTGCGAAGGTTATTGAAGTGATAACTGCGGCCGCTTCTCCAAGATACAACGTTTTCCTCAATTTTCCGTATAATAAAAGCAAGCTACTATTGTACCGGAAACAGAATAAACCTGAAATAGTTTTCCAGCTGCATAATCCGGGCAGACCAATCTTCAGCCGCATTATACAAAAAGGAGGAGGATCATGCAGTACAAAATCAGTGGAACAATTATGGAATCGGTGGATATTCACCTTAAGCAAGGCGAATCAGTTTACACAGAATCCGGGGGGATGGCCTGGATGAGAGGATCCTTCGACATGGATACCAGTACCAAGGGCGGCCTCGGAGCAGGACTTGGTCGGATGCTGGCAGGGGAATCCCTTTTCCTGACAACCTACACCTGCAAATCTCAGGACGGTTTAATTACCTTCACCCCTGAAGCTCCTGGAAAGGTTATCGCCCTCAACTTGGAACCCGGGCAGAGCATGATCTGTCAAAAAGATTCCTTCATGTGTGCCGAACAAAAAGTAAAATTGGAAATGCATTTTCGCAAGAAACTTGGAGCTGGTCTTTTCGGCGGTGAGGGTTTTATTTTGCAGAAGATAACTGGTCCGGGAACTGCCTTTGTAGAGATTCCGGGAGAGGTACGGGAAATCCAATTGGCACCCGGTGAACGAATAATGGTTGATCCAGGACATATAGCTATGTTTGAACCAGCAGTTAATTACGATATTGCCGGTGTTAAAGGGCTCAAGAATGTTCTCTTCTCCGGGGAAGGATTATTCCTGGCGACACTAACAGGACCCGGGAAAATCTGGCTCCAGAGTCTACCTCTCTCAAACCTGGCAATGAAACTGGCTAGATATATGCCGAGAAAAGGCTGATAACCCACATTAATCATGGATATACCCTCGATGCCATTTCTGGTATCGGGGGTTTCTTGAATATCTAGTAAATTGCGTGATCAATTTATTCTACATATAATATAATCCACTTTATGTGCCCATCGGATTTTTAGTAGGAGAGTAAATGGAACAATTGAAGAAACGCATCCTTATTAAAGGGTAAACAGATCGGTAATGAGATTCTCAAACTTGATGGTTTTCTCAATCATCAAGTTGAACCAATATTAATAATGAAGCCGGGAAGGAAGTGCCTGAGTGAATAGAGTGATTTATGACATAACGAATAAATCACCCGGGACGATAGAATGGGAATAAACTGATTGATTAATTGATACTACAGTAAGTAAGATAACCCTCTCGCAGTTCATCCAAACATACAGTTTACAAAATACCAAACAATTTACACAGAGTTGGTATTCCGCATCGGATGGAAGAAAGCAATCGTTAATCATATACAATAAAGATCAGAGATTAATCTGGATTAACTCCCAGCATTATTTCATTTGGTCAGGAGTAGAAAACATGAAAGCAGCAATAATAGGCCTTGGGAAAATGGGCTCCAACATGGCCCGGCGATTGATACGGAATGGACATCAAATAATTGGTTTTAACCTTTCGCCAGACATCACCCGCGAATTGGCTGAAAATGAGGGACTCCAGGCAGCATTTTCCCTCGAAGAGGTCATCAAAAATTTACCTCAACCCCGGGTAGTCTGGGTTATGGTCCCCGCTGGGGATCCAACCGAGATGACTATAAAAAGCTTGACCTCTCTCCTGGCTGAAGGAGATATCATCGTCGATGGTGGAAATAGCAATTATCAAAATTCAATACGGCACGGGAAAACTCTGGCCGAGAAAGGGATCGCCTTTATTGATGTTGGGACCAGCGGTGGGATCTGGGGGCTAACAGAAGGATATAGCATGATGGTTGGGGGTGAAGAAAAAGCGGTTGAATCCATCACTCCCCTTCTGAAAACACTCGCGCCAGGTGAGAATCAGGGCTGGGGTCACGTGGGCCCTATCGGCTCAGGACATTTTGTGAAAATGATTCACAATGGAATTGAGTATGGCTTGATGCAAG
>JAZFRV010000222.1:0-2656 GCA_036445875.1 Anaerolineales bacterium | reverse complement strand
TTCGAAATCCATAAAATGGTTTTTTATTAGCAGTATCATCTTGGTTTTATCATTCAGTAGTGGTGATGCATTAAAACTGATATCAAAAATATGGGAGGGCGCTGGAGGAGTTAGACATCCATCATTGATTGCAGGACTGACCGTCCCATTTATATTGGGCTTATCTGCAGCTGGGTTGGAAAAACTCCTCAATCGAGACTGGCCAAAAATAGAACTCAAGTTTTCCGAAGATAATGGCCAACCGATAAAATCAATTCCAACTCGGTGGATCATCATCATCCCGTTAATATTCAGTCTTTATCAGGGATCTCAGTTCACAAAACTGTGGATTAACACTTACGAAGAAAATCCAGTGGTTGCCCAGGTGATCGAGGAACTAAAAACGGAGACATTGCAATGGGTTCAACCCCCCTTTGGAGAGCATATTTACATAGAGCCCGCTGTCAGAATGGGATTAAAGATAAGTCCTGGGATCATGACCTGGCGATGGAAAGATCGGAATTTTCCCGAGGCCTATCTTGAAGCCAGCCATTCCGGACAACCAAGTGGAACATCGGGAATCCAGAAGAAAATCGATGACGTTTTAATTTATTCTCGCCCAGATCAAGAATACGCTGCAGTGATCAATGAAACCCAAATAACCCCCTGCCAGGCCCAGGGGACGGGTGGAAATCTCACGGTCACTTGCGATGCAGATTACAACGGACGTCTAGTTATTCAAGAAAATAATTGGTCCGGATGGAAAGGATGGATGGACGGGAAGAGGGTAAATATTTTCGGTAAACAATGGATATCCGTGGAAGTTCCCAAAGGTTATCACACATTTACCTTCCGGTATCGCCCTTGGGATGTACCACTGGGGCTGGTTCTCTCGGGAGCAGGGATAATAATGAGTATCTTTATTTGGTATTCTACTTCCCCCTTATTAGATAAGATCCTTAATAATAAAAAGGATCAGTGATTATTTCTTGACCAGTAGGCTAAACGATTACCTACAATTCAATCAAAGGAACAAAAGCCCCAGAGTGGATAATTCTATCGGTAACTGTTGCCCATGGAAAGTATTCAATCAGTAATCAGGTGATTAAATCAATGCATAATGCCATTCAGGAAAATAATCAAAACAATAATTCAATCATGAACACCAATCTAACCCCAGAATTGATACCTAAATCAATAAAGCGTCCTCGGATATTAACGAATTTGAGTCTGGCAGTTTGTATGCTCAGCTTATTTCATTTATTCAAATTTGTACAGATTCTTATCAATTTACAAATCCTGCACACCCTCCCGATAACTGTCTCTCCAATATATCTTGCTGTGATTGGATTTATCTGGGGTGTCCTGGGGCTATTCCTGACTTGGAGTTTATGGACCGGAAAACACTGGTCTCAGCGAGTGGGCTTATTTTTCAGTCTGGCTTATATGATCTTTTTCTGGATCGATCTAATCTGGATAGCTGAACCTGAAGTACTGCAAACCCGCTGGTTAATTAACCTGATCCTAACAGCTCTTGGTTTTCCTGTTGTTATCTTGATATTAAATCTTAAATCCAGTAATGATTACTTTAGCGGAAATCCTGCTAAAATAGACTGATGGAGTATTCTTATGCCAGAAAAACCTAAAAACCCAAAAATCCAGGAACTGCGCGATAAAAAAACCCTCAGTCAGCAGGGAGGAGGTGCTGAAAGAATCAAAAAGCAGCATCAAAAAGGTCGTTTGACTTCCCGGGAACGTTTGGATCTACTGCTTGATAAAGGATCTTTCCGGGAGGTTGATTCGTTTGTCGAGCACCGCAGTTCAGATTTTGGAACTGATAAGAATAAAATCCTTGGAGATTCTGTCACTACCGGTTGGGGGACTATTAACAACCGATTGGTCTACGTATTTTCTCAGGATTTCACAGTTTTTGGAGGTAGTTTAGGGGAAGTCCACGCGGAAAAAGTTGTCAAAATCATGGATATGGCCCTGAAGAATGGAGCGCCAATCATTGGGATCAACGATTCCGGTGGCGCCCGGATCCAGGAAGGCGTCGTATCTCTGGGTGGGTATGCAGATATCTTTTTACGCAACACGCTTTCCTCTGGTGTAATTCCCCAAATCAGTGTCATTATGGGTCCTTGTGCCGGAGGCGCTGTTTACTCCCCTGCAATAACAGATTTTATATTTATGGTTCGGGGATCCTCCTTTATGTTCATTACCGGGCCGGAGGTGGTAAAAACAGTAACTCAGGAAGAGGTGACTTTTGAAGAGCTTGGTGGAGCAGATGTGCACTCAGAAAAATCTGGCGTCTGCCATATTGCCGCTGACACCGAAGCAAACACTCTCTTCCTGGTTCGGAAATTACTATCTTATCTCCCCCAGAACAACATGGAGGATCCTCACTATACACCCACGGATGACAGCCCTTTGCGTCGGGAATCCGCCCTGGATACGATCATTCCTGGTGATCCTTCTAAACCTTATGACATAAAAAATGTGCTTTCATTTCTGGTAGACGAAGGAGAATTTTACGAAATCCAGGAAAGGTTTGCTCAAAACATTGTGGTAGGATTCGCCCGGCTTGGCGGACATAGTATAGGCATAGTTGCCAATCAACCCGCCTATCTAGCAGGTGTGCTGGACATTGATTCTTCAGAAAAAGCCGGCCGTTTTG
>JAZFRV010000221.1:0-2820 GCA_036445875.1 Anaerolineales bacterium | reverse complement strand
GCAAATCAGGGTCCCCACGGGAGTTGAAAGGGGGAGTTTTCCAGGGAGAGGGCTGATGCTGTAAGCTGGGAGCTGTCCAGATTGGTGGAATTTATTATCGATCAATACCGGTTCGTTCCTTTCAAATGAGGTTGGGTTAACCAATAACCTTGCAGAACCCAGCTGGGAAGAAATCCTGTTTAACGCCTGCCCCCTGATCTGTTTTGCCAGCTTCTCAACTTCCCGGTACTGCTCCAGGGATTCCTCGTATACGGGAGCGATGGAGCTTCCGGGCAGGATGTCGTGGAATTGGTTCAGACAAACCAGCTTCCAGGCTTTATTCAGCTGGGGGTGGGGATAGGTGTATTCTAGATCTATAACCGAAGCCGCTGTCGCCAGGAACTCGGCATCATGCAGGGCAAATTCCATTTTGCGGTTGGCCCGTTTGTTCCTGGCCTGGGTGGTATAGGTTCCACGGTGAAATTCGAGGTAGAGCTCGCCATTCCAGACAGGCAGATTTTTACTAACTTTTTCAAGATCCCGGTAAAAATCAATCACTTTCCCGGGTTTAACGCGGGGAGCTCCGGGGAATCTTTCCAGTTCCAGGATATTCTCAATCATTTCCCGGGTGGGACCACCTCCGCCATCTCCCCAGCCGTAAGACATCAACAGGGGGAGGGATTTACCAAGGGGAGCATCATCCTTATTCTGGAAATTAAACCAGGTGCCAAGGACCTGACCTGGGGAGGCATCGGAATTATAGGTTGAGGCATGTTTGCTTTCTGGATTTTTGGTGGTGCTGAAATGGGTCAGCACACGGGTCCCATCCAAGCCTTGCCACCAGAATGAATCAAAGGGCAGGCGATTATATTGGCTCCAACCGATCTTGATCGTGAAAAAGTATTCCAGCCCAGCTTCTTTGATTAATTGGGGTAGGTTCCAGGCATAGCCAAATACATCCGGCAGCCACAGCACCGGGGATTCCGCTTCAGTACCAAAATGGGTTTTGAAGAATTCACGGCCCAACAGGAACTGCCTTACCAGAGATTCCCCGCTGGATATATTGCAGTCTGCCTCTACCCACATGCCACCGATCGGTTCCCAGCGACCTTCTTTGATCCTGTCCGAAATTTCCCCAAATAAATCGGGATCATCTTCAAGAAGATAATCATACAGCTGGGGTTGACTCTGGGTGAAAGAGAAACTTGGGAACTGCTCCATAAGCCGCAATACATTCGTAAATGAGCGGCGGGATTTTTGACGGGTTTGGTCCAGGGTCCACAGCCAGGCAATATCAATATGGGCGTGACCGGCTGCTGTCAGATCTACATTCAGTGGGTATCCTGCCTTTTTAATCCCCTCCTGTAATTTTTCTTGGGCCAAAGAGATAGAAGCGTAAAACGATTCTTCCACAGGTAAACGCAAATCAATCAGTTTAAAGGATTCGTCCAGAGCGGTTAATAATTGATGATAGGTGGGATCCCGGGGATCGAGGTGGCGTGTGATGCCTGCAGCAACCCGGGCTGAGGCGATAAATTTTCTGGTTGGGGAGTGAATTTGGACAACTTCACAAATACCCATTTTCAGGCGCTGGGTCATATCTCCCACAGTTAGACCGCCGATTCCGGTCCAGCCGTGCAGCAGAAGGGAGTGTTCCTTTCCGTCAAGGACAAAGTCTGGGAGTAATAGTTCCTGGTGATGGCGATCGCAGGAGCCATAGGGCTCACCATCCAGGTATACCAGGGCTTCTGGATGAGAAAAATCACCTGATATTCCAATTGGCAGGAAGAGGGCGATACTCCCCCCATTTTTCCACTCAGTAGGAACACAGAAGGTAGTCCGGAGTACAAAATCCGTGCGGGGTTTGATCCAATAACTATGGGTGGGGATCTCTACCCAATTATTTTCCAGGGAATCCAGGACTGATAAAGTGGGAAGCTCCGGGTTTTCCAGCTCCAGGCAGGAAAAAGGAGGGATTGGTTTTCTTTTCCAATAAACCAATCCCTCCAATTCTTTTATGCGAAGGCTGATTTTTTCCAGGGTGAAACCTACCTGGTGACGCATAGTTCCTCAATTTCTCATTCCGTAAGATATATCGTATTGTAAAACCCTGATCAGCAATCAGTCATTAATGGCAAGGGTTGTGTCCGGGTCAAAAAAGCGCAGTGTTTCCTGTTTAAAGTTCAGGTGGACATCTGCCCCGGCTTTAATTATTAGCTCTGCTGGAGCCACAATCTTGATGATTTCTTCATCCAACTGGATGGCGATAATTTGATGGGATCCCTGCGGTTCAGAAACCAGGCAGCTGGCGGAAAGAGCAGATTCTTCAGCGTTCACAAGCAGGATATTTTCAGGTCGAATACCTAAAATTAAATTTGCCTTTTTATAGCCATTCAGGGATTTTGCAATCTCTGGTTTCAGAAGCAGATTTAGATGAGCATTCACCAGGTGGGTATCTGCCCCATCCTTTTGAATTTCCACATCGAAGAAATTTGTGGGCGGTGTTCCTATGAAATCAGCCACAAACAAGGATTGACTGCGGTGATAGACATCATTCGGTGAACCTTCCTGAACTACCTCACCGTCTTTCATGATCACGATCCGGTCCGCCATACTCATCGCTTCAGATTGGTCGTGAGTCACAAATACTGTGGTGGCGCCAGCTTTGTCATGGATGGCTTTAAGTTCGGTCCGCATCGATACTCGCAGTTTCGCGTCCAGGTTGGAGAGCGGTTCGTCCATCAGGAATATATCGGGGTTAACCGCAATCGCCCGGGCGACAGCCACTCGCTGCTGCTGCCCCCCAGATAGTTGAGAGGGGTACCGCTCCAAAAGCATATC